>JBLINN010000131.1:0-10901 GCA_047639325.1 Paracoccaceae bacterium
TCCGCGCCTCAGGCCACAATCATCAACTCTGTAGCCTCAACATGTAGTCTTGCCGGAACAAAGGGGATAAGCCTTCGTTAGCTGATTGAAACTATCGGATGATGGCAAAGGGCCCAAAGCGGAGTTTTCTGGCTGAAGATCTATGGGAGCGGTATATCCCCGCATTTTTCGGCCAAATGCGACCGAAAGTGAAGCTGGCCTCGATGAAGGTAGCTCCAATAAACCCGATTTCCGCTTGAGTCCTCGATAAACCAATAGCCCGTCCAAGTATTACCGGCTTTCACGACATCTTTTAGCGCGATGGAACTGCGTTTAGTTCCCAGCGTAAATCCAAAAGTCGATGACGGCCCTTCCAAATTGTCATCATCCCATGAGACATTGTGCATGTCTGTAAGGGAGGGTGCCATGAAAATAATCAGCGCGACACCAAAAAGTAATGCAAATCCAGAGACATAGATTCCTTTTGCCAAGCCGACAGCAGAGGCGACTAGCACCAAAATGCCAACAATCACCACGAAGTATGCTGTCCATTTGTCGGGTGAGATGACAGCATGATCGTCTTGGAATTTGGGGTCACCGCGCCCAATCAACCGACTTAACGCAAACATACTAAGACCTGTAAGGCCGAAGATGATGAGCATCTGAAGCACAAATTTTCTCCTGAATTGAATGAAGCAGAAACTCGCCCGACTCTGCAAAGATGGGGGTGTCAAGCTTTGGCACAACAACAAGCAAGTGGATTGTTTGAGTTTTGGACAACATTGCAAGCGATTTCAACGTAAATGTAAGCCCGCATTGTCCGCTCAGCTGTCGCTGGCAGTATGCTGGATTATTGAGCCTGACCCTAGCCCAGCAAATCATGCAAGGCGTGGTCAAATATGCCTGCGCCAATCGGGATCAGGTCGTCGGGGAAATCGTAATCGGGGTTGTGCAGTTGCGCATGGTCCTCGCCCGATCCCAGCACGAACATCGCCGATTTTGCGGCATGGCCGAAGCGCCCGAAATCTTCGGACCATCTCATCGGGCCCAGGTCCAGATGGGTCGGGATTGCCAGCGCGTCGCAGGCACGGTGCAGGCAGGCCAGCGGGTCTGGCGCGTTGGTGCTGGTAAGGAAGATGTCGTGATAGCTGGTGGCGACGGTAAGGCATTCGGTTTCGGCCACTTGAGACACCAGCGCTTCGGCCTGCGCGCACAACGCGGCCATATCGGCATCTTCAAGGCAGCGCAGCGTGGCCATCAGGGTGGCCGCACCTGGCGCGATGCCAAAGGCCGGTTCGCCCATTTGGACATGGGTCAGCGTGACCAGCCGGAAGCCGGGTTGCAACGCGCCGCCGGTGCCAAGCGCCGTTAGCGCGGGCATCAGCTGGGCCAGCGCCTGCATTGGCGACACCCCGGTTTCGGGCATCGAGGCATGGGCGGTTTTGCCGGTCAGTTCAATCTGTAACCCGCGTGAGGCGCAGTTGAACGGGCCTTCGGTCAGGCCGACATGGCCCAGCGGCAGGCCGGGGAGGTTGTGCAGGGACAGGGCAATATCCGGCGCGATGGGCTGGAACTGGGGGTCATCCAGCACCGCCGCCGCGCCTTGGCCGGTTTCCTCGGCGGGTTGAAACAGCAGAATGGCGCGTCCGCGCGCCGGGCGGTTGCGCGCCAGCATCAGCCCCAGGGCGCAGAGCATGGCCATATGGCCGTCATGGCCGCAGAGGTGCCCCTTGCCCGGCAGCTGGCTGTGATGTGCCACATCGCCCAGATCGTGGATCGGCAACCCGTCCAACTCGGCCCGGACCATCACGGTCGGCCCGGGTTCGACACCGTCATAGACCACCGCCACGCCAGTGCCGCCTGCTTCTGTGCCGCCCAGCCCGGTGATCACCTGATCGGGGTTGGTCTGTTTCAGGAAATCCACGACCCGCCCGGCAGTTTCGACCTCGGCCCCCGACAGTTCGGGGCGTTGGTGCAGGGCGCGGCGAAAAGCCACCAAATCGGCCAGGTTTTGATTGCTTAGCATTGTGGTCCCCTGATCCGGTGTCACTCCTCGGTCACGTCTTCGGCGCGCTGGACACCTGCAGTGATGGCGGTGCGCAGTTTCTTTTCAAGCGTTTTCTGTTTGGAGACCGAGTGGTATTTCAGCCCGAACATGTCCTTGACATAAAACGTATCGACCACCTGTTCGCCAAAGGTCGCGATCACTGCATTGGCGACATAGACATTGGCCCCGGCAAGGGTACGGGCCAGATCGTATAGCAGGCCGGGACGGTCGCGGGTGTCGACCTCGATGATCGTGTAAATTTCGGACCCGTCATTGTCGAACACGATATGCGTTGGCACGTTAAAGGCTTTTTCGCGTTTCTTGACCTTGTCGCGCGATTTAAGGGCGTCGCGGGCGACAACCTCGCCGCGCAGGGTTCTGTGGATCATCTTGGTCAGGCGGGCCAGACGCGCGGCCTCGTAGGGGCGGCCTTCGGAATCCTGAATCCAGAAGGCATCGGTGACATAACCGTCTTTGGTGGTATAGCTGCGCGCGTCGACCACATTGGCCCCAACCAGCGCCAGCGCGCCGACAACGCGGGTGAAAATGCCGGGGTGGTCGACCATCACGAAACAGGCGCGTGTCGCGTCGCGGTCTTCGTCGGGGTAGATGTGGATGACGATGTTGGCCGGATCACCCGAGGCTTCCAATTCGCGCAGCAAGCGGGCGAATTCCACATGTGCGGTGACATGCAGGCCTTGCCAATAAGGGTCGTAATGCCGCCCGGTTTCGGTTTTCAGCGCGGCCTTGGTCCAGTCCGGCAGGGCGGCGCGCAGGGCCTTTTTGGCCCCGACGCCGCGGTTTTCGCGGTTCAGATCCTCCATGCCGTTTTCCAGCGCGTGGAGGGTCTGACGATAGAGCGCACGGATCAGCGCGGCCTTCCAGTTGTTCCAGACGTTCGGGCCGACGCCGCGAATATCGCAGACCGTCAGCACGGTCAGCAGGTCCAGACGTTTGACCGATTGCACCGCTTTGGCAAAATCGCGCACGGTGCGCGGGTCGGCGATGTCGCGTTTCTGCGCCATGTCCGACATCAGCAGGTGATAGCGCACCAGCCATTCCACCGTTTCGCTTTCGGCTTTGCTGAGCCCCAGGCGCGGCGCGATTTTACGGGCCAGCTTGGCGCCGAGGATCGAGTGGTCTTCGGGTCGCCCTTTGCCGAGGTCATGCACCATCAGCGCCACATAAAGCACCCGGCGATTGATGCCGTCCTTCAGGATGCCCGAAGCGATGGGCAATTCTTCGACCAACTCGCCGCGTTCGATCTGGGCCAGGTTTGCGATGCATTGGATGATGTGTTCGTCCACCGTATAAGAGTGGTACATGTTGAACTGCATCATCGCCACGATCGGCTCAAACTCTGGCACAAAGGCGGCCAGCACCCCCAGTTCGTTCATCCGGCGCAGGGCGCGTTCGGGGTTGCCGTGTTTCAGCAAAAGATCCAGGAAAATGCGCCGGGCTTCCTTGTTTTGACGCATGTCTTCGTCAATCAGCGACAAGTTGGCGGTGACCAATCGCATGGCGTCGGGGTGGATCAACATGCCGGTGCGCAGGCCTTCTTCGAACAGGCGCAACAGGTTCAGTTTGTCGGCCAGAAAGGCATCCGGGTCGGCAAGGCCCAGCCGGTTGTGGATGACGACATAATCCGGTTTCACCCGTGGTTTGCGCCGGAATATCCGTTCCAGCAGCGGCGCGCCCTTGGCATGCGCCGCCTCTAGCTTGGTCAGGAAAATCCGGGTCAGGTCACCAACGGCGGTGGCATGGCGGAAATAGTGCTGCATGAACAGTTCCACCCCACGCCGCCCGGCGCGATCCTTGTATCCCATACGCTCGGCCACCTCGACCTGCATGTCGAAACTAAGCTGTTCGGTGGGGCGTCCGGTCAGCAGGTGCAAGTGTGAACGCACCGCCCACAGGAAATCCTCGGCTTGGGTAAAGCGTTTGTATTCGCCGGGGCGGAACACGCCAAGTGTGACCAGTTCGGCGGTATCGTGCACCCCGTGGATATATTTGGCGATCCAGAACAGCGATTGCAGGTCGCGCAAGCCACCCTTGCCCTCTTTGACATTGGGTTCGACCATATAACGCTGGCCCTGTTTTTGGTGGCGCTTTTCGCGCTCTTCCAGCTTGGCCTCGATGAATTCGCGGCCGGTGCCGGCGAACAGGTCCGACTGCAGGGTTTTGTCCAGTTCCTGGGCCAGGGGGGCGTCACCGGCCAGAAATCGGTGTTCCAGCATGGCGGTGCGGATGGTGAAATCTTCGCTGCCCAAGCGGACGCAGTCGCGGATGGTGCGGCTGGCATGGCCGACCTTCAGTTTCAGGTCCCACAGGATGTAGAGCATCGATTCAATGACGCTTTCGGCCCAGGCGGTGATTTTATACGGCGTCAGGAACAACAGATCGACATCCGAAAACGGCGCCATTTCACCGCGCCCATAGCCGCCCACCGCGATTACCGCGATGCGTTCTCCAGCGGTGGGGTTGGGCAGCGGGTGCAACAGCGTGTCCGAGACCCGCAGTGCCGTGGTGACCAGCCCGTCGGTCAGAAAGGTATAGGACCGGGTCAGGGGGCGCGCGGCAAAGGGTTGCTGGGTAAAGGCATCGGCGATGGCGGCGCGTCCGGCGACATTGGCCTCGCTAAGGATACGCACGGTTGCGGCGCGCAGGGCCGCGTTATCTACGGCGTCCTGCGTTGCAGTTTCGATATCGGACCAGACCGCAGCGTCGTCGAAAATCGCCTTGGGTGGGCAGATCAGCGGGCTGTTGGAGGCTGGTTTGGGCAGAACTGGCAGGTCCGTGTCAGAGACCGGCAAAGCTTGTTGGGGCAGGGTCAATTACAACCACCTGTCTATTCTGGATCGTGGCCACGGCCATCCCCCGTTCATTGGTTCCGTCGCCGCGCAGACGGAATATTCCGCCAACCCCCTGAAAGCCCGCCGCCTGTGTCAAGGCAGCGCCTGTCAGCGCGTCGGATTTACCCGCGCCAACCAGTGCGCCGATGGCAGCGATACCATCATAGGCCAGTCCGCCAATCGGGTGCGGGGCGCCGCCATAGGCGGTTTGATAGCGGGTGCGAAAGCGTTGCGATACGCCCGGGTCCGGCAGGGCAAACCAGCCGCCCTGAACGCCCGGCAGGGCCAGGGTTTGCTCCGGGATGTCCCAGCGGGTCAGTCCGATATATTGGGTGACGGTCGGGTCAACTCCGGCCTCGGGCAGCAGTTGCGATAGCAATGGAAGGGCCCCGGCGGTGGTTGCGGTGGTGAACAGCGCCTGGGCGCCGGTGCTTCTTACCTGATCGCGGATTTGCGACACAGAGGCGATCACGCCCTGCTGCGAGCGGTCATAGGCGACAGTGCCGGCAACCTTTGCACCTGCGCTTTTGGCCGCCTGATGGATCGCATCGCGCCCCGATTGCCCGGCGACATCATTGCTGTGCACGACCAGCATAGTGCCTTTGCCCTGGCTGGCGGCATAGCTCACCAACCGGTTGGCGGTATTGTTGAAAGTTGGCCCCAGGACAAACACATTGCCCCCGGCGATGGATGGATTGTTGGAAAAGGACAGCACATTGACGTTGCTGCTGCGCACGGCAACGCCGACCGCATTGGCGGATTCGGCATAGACCGGGCCCAGAATGATCTGCGCGCCATCTTTCACCGCCTGGACGGCGACGGTTGACGCGGTCGCGGGCGAGCCTGCGGTGTCATAGACACGCAGGTCGATCTGGACATCTCCAAGATCGGCAATTGCCATCCGGGCCGCGTTTTCAAGGCTTTGCGCCAGGACCGCGTCGCCGGGGTGGGTGGAACCCTTGGGCACCAGCAGGGCCACGTGCACCGGTTTTGAGGTATTGATTGTCGGCCCGCCACCCACGGTGGTATCGCAGGCGGCCAGAAACGCCGCCGAAGCCAGCGCCAGAAAAACAAGGGCCGCCTTGCGGGCGGGGTTGAAAACGGCAAACATGAAATAGTAACTCCCTCATCCGGCAGCTTGGCACTGCAACTGTGTCAGACTGCAATCATAGACGTCCACAAAGGCGGGTCCAGCGTTGAATCATCAAAAGGTTAGTTTGGCCCCCGGGCTGTATTTTGTCGCCACCCCAATTGGCACGGCGCGCGACATTACGCTGAGGGCGCTGGATATTCTGGCATCAGCGGATGTGATCGCGGCCGAAGACACCCGCAGCCTGCGCCGGTTGATGGAAATCCACGGCGTGCCGTTGGCCGGGCGGCGGGTGGCGTCCTATCACGATCACAGCGGCGCAGGCGCACGGGCGCGTCTGTTGCAGGCGATAGAGGCCGGGCAATCCGTGGCCTATGCGTCCGAGGCCGGAATGCCATTGATCGCCGATCCGGGATTTGACCTAAGCCGGGCTGCGTCCGAGGCGGGCCATCTGGTGACCGTCGCGCCCGGCGCGTCAGCGGTGCTAAGTGCGCTGACCCTGGCGGGCCTGCCGACCGACGCGTTCTTTTTCGCGGGGTTTCTGCCCAATTCATCCACTGCGCGCAAGGCGCGGCTGGAAGCGCTGCGGGCGGTGCCGGGCACGCTGGTCTTTTACGAATCACCAAAGCGGGTTGCCGCCAGCCTGGCCGATATGGCCGAAGTTCTGGGCGCGGATCGCGCTGCCGCAATGTGCCGTGAATTAACCAAGAAATTCGAAGAAGTGCGCCGCGCGCCGCTGGGGGATCTTGCGGTGAATCTGGCTCAGGCACCGGTCAAAGGCGAGATCGTGCTGGTGGTGGACCGCATGCATTCAGAAGTTGTTAGCGAAGTTGATCTAGAATCAGATCTGAAATTGGCGCTGTCATCGCATTCGGTGAAAGATGCAGCAGATATCGTTTCGAGAATGCACAGCGTCCCACGCCGGGCGGTTTATCAGATGGCGCTGAAACTTGGAAAGGACGGGTCATGAGCAGGGAAAAATCTGCGCGTCAGATGTGTTATCATTCGGGCCTTTCGGCGGAACAGCGCATTGCGCAGGATTATGAACGCCGCGGCTTTGCCATTGCGCGGCGTCGCTGGCGCGGTGCAGGTGGGGAAATTGATTTGATCACCCGCGATTCGGATGGTTTGGTGTTTGTCGAGGTTAAGCAAAGCCGCAATTTTGCTCTTGCTGCCGAACGGCTTAGCCAGCGGCAGATGGCGCGAATTTATGCCTCGGCAGAACAGTTTCTGGCCGGGGAACCGGATGGTCAACTTACCAATGTGCGCTTTGATGTGGCACTGGTGAACGATGTTGGGGCCTTTGAAATTATCGAAAATGCCTTTGGCCAGTGCTGAATGGCCTGATCGGCACTGAACAGCATTGATCCCGCCGCCTGCCTGCGCCATGTAACTGGTGGCCAGACAGGGGAAACGCCTATGAAGATCGCTTTTCAGATGGACCCAATCGGGGCCGTGGATATCAATGCCGACAGCAGTTTTCGCCTCGCCGAAGAGGCGCAGGCGCGCGGGCATGAGTTGTTTTATTACCAGCCGGATATGCTGGCCTATCAGGAAGGTCGGATCACGGCCCGCGGGCAGGATATGCGGGTGCAGCGGGTGGCTGGCGATCCGGCAATTCTGGGTGAGATGCGTGAGGTTGATCTGGCGGAGTGGGATGTGGTGTGGCTGCGTCAGGACCCGCCGTTTGACATGAATTACATCACCTCGACGCATCTTTTGGACCGGTTGGCGACGACGACTTTGGTGGTCAATGATCCGTTTTGGGTGCGCAATTATCCCGAAAAACTGTTGGTTCTGGATTTTCCCGATCTGACGCCGCCGACGACCATTGCCCGCGATCTGGACACTATCAAGGCGTTCAAGCAACGTCATGGCGATGTGATTCTGAAGCCGCTTTATGGCAATGGCGGGGCCGGGGTATTCCGGCTGGACGCCAATGACCGCAACCTGACCTCGTTACATGAGCTTTTCACCGGGTTTTCGCGAGAGCCGTTGATCGTGCAGAAATTCCTGCCCGATGTGTCCAATGGCGACAAGCGGGTGATTCTGGTGGATGGCGAACCGGTTGGGGCAATTAATCGCGTGCCGGCCAAGGGTGAGGTCCGCTCGAATATGCATGTGGGCGGGCGGCCCGAGAAGATTGGGTTAAGCGAGCGCGATCTGGAGATTTGCGCCGCGATTGGGCCCTTGCTGCGCGAAAAAGGTCAGATCTTTGTCGGGATCGACGTGATCGGTGACTATCTGACCGAGATCAACGTGACCTCGCCCACCGGCATTCAAGAGCTGGAGCGGTTTGACGGAGTGAATATAGCAGCGAAAATCTGGGCAGCGATCGAGGCGCGGCGCGGCTGATCAGGCGGTGTTTGTCAGGCGAAAGCTGAGGGCTTCGGCGACGTGGGAGCGCTGCACATTCGCGGTTCCTTCGAGGTCGGCTATGGTGCGAGCCACCCGCAGCACCCGGTAATAGCCGCGCGCCGAGAGGCCAAAACGTTCAGCGGCGCGGATCAGCAATTCGCGGCCTTCGGTGTCTGGTGTGGCCACCTGTTCCAGTTGTGCGCCTTCGATGTCGGCGTTTTGGCGGATATCAGGCGTGTCGGCGTAGCGGTTTGTTTGCACGTCCCGCGCTGCCGCCACGCGCGCGGCCACGGTTGCAGAACAATCACCGCTGGCGGGCAGGTCAAGGTCGCTGAACGCCACCGGGGGTACTTCGAGACGCAAATCAAACCGGTCCATCAGCGGGCCGGAAATGCGGCCCATGTAATCCTCGCCACAGGCGGGCACCCGGGCGCAGGCGCGGGCCGGGTCCGACAGGTAGCCGCATTTGCAGGGGTTCGCAGCGGCGACCAGCATGAATTTGCAGGGATATTTCACGTGGGCATTGGCGCGCGAAATCATGATTTCGCCGGTTTCGATCGGTTGGCGCAGGGTTTCCAGCACGGTGCGGGGGAATTCCGGGAATTCGTCCATGAACAGCACGCCGTTATGCGCCAGACTGATTTCGCCGGGTTTGGCGTTGCGCCCGCCGCCGACGATGGCGGCCATGGACGCAGTGTGATGCGGTTCGCGGAACGGGCGGGCGCGGTTGATGCCGCCTTCGTCCAGTAGCCCGCACAAGGACTGGATCATTGAGGTTTCCAGCGCCTCGGTTGGGGTTAGGGGTGGCAGGATGCCGGGGATGCGCGCCGCCAGCATGGATTTGCCGGAGCCCGGTGAGCCCACCAGCATCAGGTGGTGCCGCCCGGCGGCGGCGATTTCCAGCGCGCGTTTGGCGCGTTCTTGGCCTTTGACGTCGCGCAGGTCGCGGGTGGAGGGAGCGGCATAGATTTCGCCGGGTTCAGCCGGTGTCAGTAGGGTCTGGCCGGTATAGTGGCGCACCACGTCGCCCAGCGAGGCAGCCCCGATCACCTGTGCGCCACCGACCCAGGCGGCCTCGGCGCCAGAGGCTTTGGGGCAGAGCAGGATACGGTCTTCGGCAGCGGCGGTCATCGCGGCGGGCAGGGCGCCCAGCACCGGCACGAGGGAGCCATCGAGGGAGAGCTCGCCCAAGGCCACGGTGTTTTCGGCGCCATCGCTGGGGACAATTTCAAGTGCGGCCAGCAGGGCCAGCGCAATGGGAAGGTCGAAATGGCTGCCCTCTTTGGGCAGGTCGGCCGGGGAGAGGTTAATGGTGATGCGTTTGGAGGGCAGGGCGATGGCCATGGAACTGAATGCGGAGCGGACGCGGTCGCGCGCCTCGGACACGGCTTTGTCGGGCAGGCCGACGACAGCAAAGGCGGGCAGGCCAGGGGTGATGGCGCATTGGACCTCGACCAGGCGGGCATCGACGCCCTGGAAGGCAACGGTATAGGCGCGCGAAACCATTTGGTCCCCTGTTTGGTTAGCGAGTGGTTAACCGCTAGCCGGGCAGTGGTTTAAGAATGGTTAACGGCGGGGAGATTGGGAGGAAGGATTTGAGTATTTATCGACAAGAAAAAGCAGGGGTCAGGGGAGGATCGGCCAGGGTTGGGTTGGCAGGTCGGACGGGTAGGGGAAAGGATCGTAGGTGGTTTTTTGGGCTTCGGCGCGCCACGCTAGCACGGCGGGATCGCTGAGCAGGGTCCTGCAATAGGCGCGCGAGGCGTCGCTGACGGGCAGGTCGTAGCCGACGATTCGCGCGGCGAACGGGGTGTAGAACACGTCGGCCAGGCTGTATGTGCCGAATAGGGGGCCAGATTCTGCGCTGGATATTGCGCGGGCGTGCGCCCTTAGGGTTTCGACGCGGGTAAGGTCAGTTTGCACGGCGTCAGAGGGGGTGAAGCCCTGAATGACGTGTTGTAGCTGCATCGGGCAGGCATCGCGCAGGGCGGTGAACCCGGCGGTCATCTCGGCGCAGAGCCAGCGGGCGGTGGCGCGGGCGGCGGGGTCGGATGGCCAGTGGCCCGCATCCGGGTGGCGTTCGGCCAGGGTTTCGCCGATGGCCAGGCTTTCGCCCACCACGGTGCCGTCGGGGGTGCGGATGGCGGGGACCAGGCGGGCGGGGGCCAGCGGGGCCATGTCCTGCGCCATGGTGCCGGAATAGAGCCCTATCATGTGGGTGTTGCAGGGGATGTTGAATTTTTCGAACATCAGCCAGCCCCGCAAGGACCAGCTGGAGAACAGGCGGTCGCCGATATAGAGGTCATATATCATGGGGGATAGGCCAGGGTCAGGACTCATAACCAAAACAAGACGATTGCGGCCAGCGCGATGGCTGAGAGGAAGAGCTTTGGGCATCTGTCGTAACGCATGGCGATACGTCGCCAGTCTTTGAGCTTGCCAAACATGTTTTCGATTTTGTGGCGGGCTTTGTATCGGGTCTTGTCATGCGGGATACTCATTTTCCGCGATTTTCGTGCTGGAATGCAGGGCTCAATCTTCATATCTTTCAACCCGTTACGAAACCAATCGGCGT
>JBLINN010000132.1:0-10879 GCA_047639325.1 Paracoccaceae bacterium
GTGAACTTTTTGGAACAAAATTACCTAACCTACTGAAATCAAACGTATCGCCTGATCCTGCCGCATCA
Organism: Paracoccaceae bacterium; assembly: GCA_047639325.1. GTDB lineage: Bacteria > Pseudomonadota > Alphaproteobacteria > Rhodobacterales > Rhodobacteraceae > NVQY01. The sequence continues at coordinate 69 of JBLINN010000132.1, forward strand.
ACCACAAAAGAACACGCGCCGCCCGCCCGCGATCACTGCTCAATTCCGGATCCGCCAACAGCAAGGCGCGCGCATCGCTTTGCGCCACCGCCATCAATCCCGCCTGCCGTTCCAGATCGGCAATCCGGAACACCGGCAGACCAGACTGCGCCGTGCCAATCAGATCGCCCGCACCGCGCATCTGCAAATCAGTCTCGGCAATCACAAACCCATCTTCGGTCTCGCGCAACACTTCCAACCGCTTGCGCCCGCCTTCGCTCAGCGGCGATTGATACATCAGCAAACAGGTCGATTGCGCCTCGCCCCGGCCAACACGCCCGCGCAGCTGGTGCAATTGCGCCAGCCCAAAAATCTCGGCCCTCTCGACCACCATGATCGTGGCATTGGGCACGTCCACCCCCACCTCAATCACTGTAGTCGCCACCAAAACCTGGGTTTCCCCCGTCTGAAACGCCCGCATCGCCGCGTCTTTATCCGCAGACGGCATCTGGCCATGCACCAACCCAACAACCCCTTCGCCCAGCACCGCGCGCAGCCGTTTGAACCGGTCTTCGGCGGATGTCAGATCAACCAGTTCGGATTCCTCAACCAACGGGCATACCCAATAGCATTGCCGCCCCTCGGCAATCGCGGCGCGCAGATGATCGACCACCTCGTCAATCCGCCCGGTACTGATGATCGCCGTCTTGATCGGTTTGCGCCCCGGTGGCTTTTCATCCAGCACCGACACATCCATATCGCCATATTGCGCCAGCGCCAGACTGCGCGGAATCGGCGTGGCGGTCATCACCAACACATCCGCCCCCAGGCCTTTTTCCGCCAGCTCCATCCGCTGGCGTACCCCAAACCGGTGTTGTTCATCGACAATCGCCAAGCGCAGATCGCTGAAAACCACGTCTTCCTGAAACACCGCATGGGTGCCCACCAGAATTTGGATGTCCCCGCGCGCCAATGCCGCCAATTTGGCCTTGCGTTCACCGCCCTTGTCGCGCCCGGTCAACAGTTCCAGCACCACACCCGCGCCCTCGGCCAAGGGCCGCAACCCTTCCAGATGCTGGCGCGCCAGAATTTCCGTCGGGGCCATCATCACCCCCTGCCCACCTGCCTCGACCGCGACCAACAAGGACATGAACGCCACCAGCGTTTTGCCCGCGCCGACATCGCCCTGCAACAACCGGTTCATCCGTTCCGGCAGCGCCATATCGGCAGCGATCTCTTCAATGGCACGCGCCTGCGCATCTGTGGGCCGATATGGCAGGGTTTTCAGCACCTTACCCTGCAGCCGCCCATCGCCGATGCTGACAATCCCGCGCGCCTTGCGTTCCCGCCTGCGCGCCAGCGCCAGCGTCAACTGATGCGCGATCAATTCGTCATAAGCCAGCCGCGCTCGCGCCGGGGCCGACGGGCTGATGTCATCCATCCCTTCGGGCGCATGCGCAACCCGCAGCGCCTCGGCCCAACCGGGCCAGCCCTCGCGCGCCAATTGCGCCGGGTCAATCCATTCCGCCAGATCCGGCGCCCGGGTCAGCGCGCCCTGCACCGCCTTGAACATCACCTTTTGGCTAACCCCCTGAGTCAGGTGATACACTGGTTCAAACGCCGGAATATCCCCGGCCTCTTCGACGGGTAACATATGATCCGGATGCACCATCTGCGCCGTACCATCAAACAACTCCAGCTTGCCCGACACCACGCGTTTCGCCCCCGTCGGCAGGATGCGGCGCAGGTATTCGTCGCGCGCGTGAAAGAACACCAGCTGGAAATCGGCTTCGCTATCCTCGACATGTATCCGGTACGCAGCGCCGCGCCGCGACGGCGCGCGATGTGCGCCTACCGTCACCGTCACCGTCAATGTGCAAGGTAGATCCGCGCCCTTGATACTGTCGCGCCGCCGCCGATCCACCACCGCATAAGGCAATGAAAACAACACATCACGCGGTGTTTCGATATTCAACTGCCCCATCAGCAGCGCGGTTTTCGGCCCCACGCCTTCCAGCGTTTCCAGCCCGGCAAACAGCGGGAACAGCGGCTCCGGACGCCCCTTCACAGCGCGCCAATCAAGCGGAGCCAACCGTCTTCGTCCAGCGTTTCAATACCCAATTCCACCGCCTTCTTCCCCTTTGATCCAGCCCCGGGACCAGCCACAACCAGATCGGTCTTGGCACTGACAGACCCCGAAACCTTGGCCCCCAACGCCTCGGCCCGGGCCTTGGCCTCGGCCCGGGTCATCTTTTCCAGCGTGCCGGTGAACACCACCGTTTTGCCCGCCACCGGGCTGCCATCGGTGTCGGGGGGCACCACGTCCTGGACTTGCAAATGTGCCACCAGCCGATCAATTGATTCGCGTTCATTCACTTGCGCAAAGGCTGTCACCAGCGACGTGGCCATCACTGCGCCAACCCCATCAACGCCGATCAGTTCTTCCCAAACTTCGCCTTCGCCGATCACCACTTCGGTCATCGCGTTTTCGAACGCGGCCCAACTGCCGTAATGACTGGCCAACAGGTTCGACCCCGCCTCGCCCACATGGCGCAATCCCAGCGCAAATATCAGCCGCCCCAGCGGGATCACCCGTTTTTCGGCAATCGCCGCAAACAGTTTTTCGGCCGATTTCTCGCCCCAACCCTCGCGGTTTTTCAACTGCTGCAGGCCCGATCCAAACCGATCCTCAAGCGTGAAAATATCCGCCGGTTCCCGGACCCAGCCATCGCTGTGGAATTGTTCCACCTGCTTGGCGCCCAACCCTTCGATGTCAAACGCGCCGCGCGCCACAAAATGCTTCAGCTTTTCCACCGCCTGCGCCGGGCAGATCACCCCGCCCGAGCATCGCCGCACCGCGTCCCCTTCTTCGCGCACCGCATCACTGCCACATTGCGGGCATGTATCCGGGAAAACAAAGGGTTGCGCATCATCTGGCCGCTTGCTCAGATCCACATCCGCGATCTTCGGAATCACATCGCCCGCGCGATAGACCTGCACCCAATCGCCCTTCCGAACATCCTTACCGTCACGGATCAACGCGCCAGTGGCGTCACGCCCGGCAATGTAATCCTCATTATGCAGCGTCGCATTTGACACCACCACACCGCCCACCGTCACCGGCGACAACCGGGCCACCGGGCTTAACGCGCCGGTGCGCCCAACCTGAATGTCGATCGCTTCCAACCGGGTCCAGGCCAGTTCGGCGGGGAATTTATGGGCAATCGCCCACCGCGGCGTGGTCGACCGGAACCCAAGCCGCGCCTGCAATCCCAGATCATCCACCTTGTAAACCACCCCGTCGATGTCATAGCCCAACGTGGCGCGCTGCGTCTCGATTTTGCGGTAATGCGCCAGCATCTGTTCCGGTCCGGCGCAAAGCTCGGTCAGCGGGTTCACCGAAAACCCCAACGCAGCCAGACGGGCAATTGCCTGCATTTGGGTTTCTGCCAGCGGTTCAGACAATTCCCCCCAAGCATAGGCAAAAAACTGCAACGGCCGGGCGCGGGTGATTCTGGCGTCCAGCTGCCGTAACGACCCAGCAGCAGCGTTGCGCGGGTTGGCGAATGTCTTGGGCGGTTTCTTGTTTGGATTCAAGTCCTTGGCCTGCTCGTCACAGATCCGCACATTCAACGCAGCGAAATCGGCGTGCGACATGTAAACCTCGCCCCGTACCTCCAGTACCTCTGGCGCGCCCTGCAAAACCTGTGGGATATCGCGGATGGTGCGGGCATTGGCGATGACATTCTCGCCGACTTCTCCATCGCCGCGGGTGGCCGCCTGCACCAGATTCCCACCCTCGTAACGCAGTGACAGCGACAACCCGTCAATCTTCGGTTCGGCAGAATAGGCAGGCCCCTCCCCGTCGCCCAATCCCAGATATTTGCGAACAGAGGTGTCAAACGCCACCACATCCGAATCGTCAAACGCATTGCCCAATGACAGCATCCGCACCGCATGACGAAGTTTGGAAAACCCATCCCCGGCGCGCGCGCCCACCTGATCGGATGGGCTGTCGGCACGTTTCAGGGCAGAAAAACGCGCCTCAATCGCCGCATTGCGCCGCTTTAGCCGGTCGTATTCGGCATCCGAAATCTTGGGCGCATCTTCGGTGTGGTAGGCAATGTTAGCCCGACCCAGAATACCGGCCAACCGGCGCAGCTCCGCTTTGGCCTGCGCCTCGTCTAAGGCTTCAACAGCCTGATCTTCACTTTTGGTTGCGTCTGTCACGCCATCGCCCCACACCTGCTTTGACACAAGTGATAGGGCGCGGCGCCGGGCAGGTCCAGATGTCGGAATCTGTGAGTGGTGGTATTAGCCCCGGTTCCGGCCCTGCCCGCTGCTCGCCTGTAATTGGATAATTATGCTGACACCGCCTAGGCGGCCCCAACCGCCAGGCGTTGTGTTGTGTTCAAATGGCCATCCTGTGCCTCGCGCAGGACATAGCCCCGCCCCCAGACGGTTTCGATATAATTTTCGCCGCCCGTTGCCGTACTCAGCTTTTTGCGCAGTTTGCAGATGAAAACGTCGATAATCTTCAACTCAGGCTCGTCCATGCCGCCATATAGGTGGTTCAGGAACATTTCCTTGGTCAACGTCGTCCCTTTCCGCAAGCTCAGTAATTCCAGCATCTGGTATTCCTTGCCGGTCAGATGCACCGGCTGGCTGTCCACTTCCACCGTCTTGGCATCCAGGTTGACCGCAATCTTTCCAGTATGGATAATAGATTGCGAATGTCCTTTGGACCGCCGGATAATCGCATGAATGCGCGCCACCAGTTCTTCGCGGTGGAACGGTTTGGTTAGATAGTCATCTGCCCCAAATCCAAACCCTTTGATCTTGTTTTCCGTGTCATCCTCGCCCGATAGAATCAGAATCGGTGTTTCAACCCGGGCCAGCCGCAGCTGGCGCAGCACCTCGTGCCCGTTCATATCCGGCAGATTCAGATCCAGAAGAATCAAATCGTAATCATATAGCTTGGCCAGATCGATCCCCTCTTCGCCCAGATCCGTCGCATAGACGTTCAGGTTGGCATGAGTCAGCATCAATTCGATGCTTTTTGATGTGGTCGGGTCGTCTTCGACCAAAAGAACGCGCATAATGTAAAATCTCCGTCATAAACCTTGTCCCTTGATGGCGTTAACCTTGACCAATAAAGGTTAACCCAACGTTACCTTATCCATCATTATGACGACGCAACCTAAGGTTGTCTATATTTTTTCAACGCCGTCGCCTTTAACGCCTCTTCCCCGTGATCCGCCACAGCCAGCAACCAGCTTTGAAATTCCTCATCGCTTATGCCATAGCGTCGCAACGCCTCAGATTGGGTGATCAACCCATAAAGCACACCGCGCACCACTGCCGCCTTTCGCGACGCAACCCAACGCTGAGTCGTCGCCGGGGGCAAATCCGCCCGCGTCATCACCGTTCCATCCGCCAGGGTCACCGCCCTGGGACCATCCACTTTTTTCAGAAACATAGCCTTTCCTTTGCATGACCCATTCGACAATGCAGCCATCCACTTAACGGGCGATGAAACTGCCCCTTGTGAGTGTGTAGGATTTTCCTATATTCTGCCGGACCTTCCCAATCGTTGCAGGAGTCGCCGATATGGCGCTGGACACAGACACCCCAATCAACTCGCTTGGCTTTGCCAAACCCCCGGCTGAAACGCGGGTGGTGGTCGCCATGTCAGGCGGCGTGGACAGCTCTGTGGTGGCGGCCTTGCTGTCGGACCAGGGCTATGACGTCGTCGGCGTCACACTGCAGCTGTATGATCACGGCGCAGCGCTGGCCAAAAAAGGTGCGTGCTGCGCCGGTATCGACATCCACGATGCGCGCCGCGTGGCCGAAGAACGCGGCTTTCCGCATTACGTGCTGGATTATGAAAACCTGTTCAAGGACGCGGTGATTGATGAATTCGCCGACAGCTATCTGGGCGGTGCCACCCCGGTGCCCTGTATTCGCTGTAACGAGCGGGTGAAATTCCGCGACCTGTTGCAAACAGCCAAGGAACTGGACGCCGATTGTATGGCGACCGGCCACTATATTCAGCGCAAAACCGGCCCCCACGGGCCAGAGTTGCATTGCGCCACCGATGCCAACCGCGACCAATCCTATTTCCTGTTTTCCACCACCCCGGATCAGCTGGACTATCTGCGCTTTCCGTTGGGCCATTTGCCGTCCAAAGACGAAACGCGGGCGCTGGCCACAAAATACGGGCTCAGCGTGGCGGATAAACCCGACAGTCAAGACATCTGTTTTGTCCCCAATGGCGATTACGCCGCCGTCATCGAAAAACTGCGCCCCGGCGCGGCAGAACCTGGACAGATTGTCGATGTCGACGGCCAGGTTTTGGGCACCCATGACGGGGTGATCCATTATACCATCGGCCAGCGTCGCGGGCTGGGCATCGGCGGGCTGGCTGACCCATTATACGTGGTGCGGCTGGATGTGGATGCCAAACAGGTCATCGTCGGCCCCAAGGAACTGTTGGCCACCCGCACCATCCCGGTGCGCGAAATCAATTGGCTGGCCGACGCGCCGATGATGTCGCGACCCGAATGGAACCTGTCTGTCAAGGTCCGCTCAACCCGCCCGCCACGCGCCGCCATCCTGCGCCCGATCTCCGACACCGAGGCGGAAATTGAACTGCTGAGCGCCGAAGAAGGCGTGTCGCCGGGTCAGGCCTGTGTGTTTTACGACCCGGATAGCAGCCGTATCTTTGGCGGCGGCTGGATTTGGCGTGGCTGATTGCCCGTCACCATCGCTAGGAAAGCCCGCAAGGGCTTGAACAGCATGCGACCGCTCTTTGAAATCTAACGCATCCCCGCCAACACCGCCTGCGCCGCACGCAGGCCCGGGGCCTCGCCGCCCAAGCCCAGCCGCTGCATGGTCACCTCCATTGCATCTGACTGCGCCTCGGGGGCGCTCAGCACCTCTGACAGGCGTTGCGCGATCAGATCGGGGCGGCAGTTCTCCATCAGGCATTCCGGCACCACCCGCGTCTCGCTGACCAGATTGACCAGCGTCACCGTATCGGTCTGCATCAGACGTGGAATGATCTGGCGGCTCAGCCAGTTGAAATCATAGGCGATCACCATCGGTGTGCCCGCCGCCGCCAGCTCCAGCGATACCGTCCCCGACGCCGCCAGCGCCACGTCAGCCCCGGCGAAACCGGCGCGTTTATACGCCGGACCGGTGGCCGCATCATATTGCGCCGGGTCAATCACCACCGGATCGCCCGGCCAATCCGCCACCTGATCGCGCACCAACCCCGCCACCGGCCCCGCCGCAGGCACCACCACGCGCATCTGCGGCTGCTGCGCCAGAAACAACCGCAACGCCGCGCCAAACACCGGTCCCAACCGGCCCACCTCGCCCCGCCGCGACCCCGGCAGGACCAACACAAACGGTGCTTCGCCCAACCCGGCCTGCGCCCTGAACTCGGCAATCTCTTTTGCGGTCGCCTGCGGTTCCGCCACCACCGGATGACCAACAAAATCACAGGTCATGCCCGCCGCCTGCATAAAGGGCGGTTCAAACGGGAACAGGGCCAGCACATGGTCGATGACCCGTGCCATCTTGGCCGCCCGCCCCGGTCGCCAGGCCCAAACCGTGGGGGCCACATAATGCACCGTGCGGATATCGCTGGACGCTTTGACCCGCTTGGCCACCCGCAGGCAGAAATCCGGGCTGTCGATGGTGATCAGCACATCCGGTTTTGCCGCCAGCACCGCCTGCCCCATCTCGGCGATCCGGCGTTTGAAATGAAAATATTTCGGCGCAACCTCGGCAATGCCCATCACGCTCAGCTCGTCCATGTCAAACCGGCTGACCAGCCCTTGCGCTTGCATCTGTGCGCCGCCAACGCCGTCAAACTGCACCCCCGGCGCCAGTTCCGTCAGCCCAGCCATCAAGGCCCCGCCCAGCCGGTCGCCAGACGGTTCGCCCGCGATGACAAACACCCGCATCAGTCCGCAGACCTCCGCAGCCACAGGAACAGGCCCAAGCGGTCGCATTCGGCCAAAGTGGCGGGCAGGTCCAGAACCATCACGCCGCCGGATTCAATCACCACGCCGCTTAGCCCCGCCGCACAAGCCGCCGTAATGGTATCGGCGCCAAAAGCAGGCAGATCAACCCGCCGGTCCTGCCCCAGTTTCGGCGCTTTGAACAAAATGCCACCGCCGGAATCAGGCCGCGTGGTCAGCGACAGTAACATCCAGTCAGTGCCAAACTTACCCTCAAGCGCCAGCGCCTGCCGGTTGAGAACCACACAAGCCTGCCCCACATCCGCGCCCGACATCGCCGCTACAACCTGTGCGGCGCGCGTCGCATCGGCGCGGTCGCCCCGCGATGGCTGGGCGACACTGGCGCAGCCCGGCTCAGGCAGCAAATCCGGCACAATCTCATGCGCGGCGCGAACCACAAACCCGGCAGTTTCAAAAATCTGGATTGCCGCCCGCAGCGCGCCATCATCCCCCACAGCCATCGCCTGTTGAATGATCGGCACCAACGGCAAGGTCGCGGCATCAATCGCCGATGGATCCACCGCCGGGCGGCCAATCGCCCCCGCCAAACACAGATCTGTCACGCCATTTTCGCGCAAGACCGCCAGCAACGTCCCCAAGGTCTCCAGCCGAAACCCGACATCAACCGGCAAGCTGTCCGGCGCAAACCCGTCCAGCGCGCAAACAATCGGCGGCACGCTTAACCGCGCGGCCACGATACCCGGCAAAGCCCCGGATCCGGCAATCAACCCCAGCATGGCTTAGCCTCCGGGGGTCAGAAAGGAACGATCCGACTGGCCCAGAACAAAATCGACAATCTCGCGCACATAGGCGCTTTCGGTTTCCTCGCCCAACCGCCGGGCGCGATCCTGAAACGCGCCATCACCCTGCGCCAGCATCTGAAACGCCGCGCGCAACGCAGTAATGTCAGACCGCGCCACACCGCGCCGCTTTAACCCCACCAGGTTCAGCCCATCCAGCCCGCCCCGTGGCGCCTGCACCAACCCATAGGGAATCACATCATTGGTCACCATGGTGACCGCGCCTATTATGGCCCCGCGCCCCACACGCACAAACTGGTGAATGCCCGACAAGCCGCCGATGATCACGTCATCTTCCAGCACGCAATGCCCGGCAATCGCCGCCGAATTGACCACGATCACCCGGTCGCCGATCTGCGCATCATGGGCAATGTGGCACCCGGCCATGAACAACCCGTCGTCACCCACTTTGGTCAGCCCGCCACCGCCATCCGTACCCGCGTTCATCGTCACATGTTCACGAATCCGGTTGCGCGCGCCAATCGCCAAACGGCTGTCTTCGCCCTTGAATTTCAGATCCTGCGGAATCTCGCCAATCACCGAGAACGAAAAGATCACCGTATCCGCCCCAATCACCGTATCCCCGGTGACCACAACATGGCTTTTCAATTCCACCCGATCGCCCAGCACCACCTGCGGACCGACGACGCAAAACGGGCCAATGATACAGCCCTTACCCAGCTGCGCGCCCGGTTCGATCACTGCACTGGAATGCACCTGCGCCATGCTCGTCACTCCTTTGGAAGGTCGATCATGGCGGTGAATTCCGCCTCGGCTGCCAGATCGCCCTCGACCGTGGCCCGCCCGCCAAACCGCCAGACCTTGCCGCCGGGCTTGCCGCGCAACGTGGTGACGTTCATTTCCAGAACATCGCCGGGGCCGACCTTGCGGCGGAATTTGCACTTGTCGATCGCCATGAAAAAGATCAGCAAATCGCGATCCGCCATATCCATCGCCGTGCCAATCATCACCCCCGCCGTCTGCGCCATCGCCTCGACAATGGTGACGCCGGGCATGATCGGGGTGCCGGGGAAATGCCCCTGAAAATGCGGCTCGTTCATGGTGACATTCTTGATGCCCCGGGCCGATCTGGTGCCGTCAATATCCACCACCTTGTCGACCAGCAGAAACGGATAGCGATGCGGTAGAATCCGCTGGATCAGCTGAATATCGGCGCTCAGCAACTCTGTGGTTGTGGTCATGGCGCGGTTCCCTGTTTTGGAGTTTGATAACTGATTAACAATCCCCGCCCCGGTGGGCAAGCCGGGCTATTGCTCGGGCTCGTCAGAAGATCGGGTGCCGTCGCCGATCACCCCGTCAATCCGGTCAATCGCCAAATTGGTGATATCCGTGGTGTTGGCGCTCAGGAACACGCTAGAGCGCTCCAGGATCACCCCGGCACCACTTTCGCGCATCAACGCCTCAAGCATTGGCCGCGCGACTTGCAAAAACTCGACCCGCGCGGTCTCGCCAATCTGGTTCAGCATCCGGGCCTTGGCATCCTGGGTGTCGCGATTGGCCTGAACCTTTTCGTCAAACGCATCCGCCAGGGCGCGAAACGCCTCGGGCTCCATATCGGGGCGGCGGCGCGTCAGGTCTTTTTCCTCGGCCGTCAACTCGGCCTCAATCCGGCGGTTTTCTGCCGCCAGAACGGCGCTTTCGACCTCGACCTCGCGGGCGACGCGTTGGCCAAAGGCTGAATCGGTAAACAGCCGGTCGGTGGCAATTGTCAGGATCGCGCTTTTGGGCATGCCAAGCTGCTGCGCCTGCACAGCCGCTGCGCCACACCCCAAGCCCGCCGCCAGAGTTGCAGAAATCAAAACCGTGCGGATCAGGGTAAGTATGCGCACATCCCGGCCTTAGAAATTTGCCTGAATCGTCAGGTCAAAAGACTGTTCTTTGTCGAACACCTCTTTCCGGACCGCCTTGGAAAAGTTGAACCGCAACGGGCCAATGGCGGTGGTCCACAACAGCGAAACCCCAACGACGTGGCGCATAGAGC
>JBLINN010000133.1:0-10719 GCA_047639325.1 Paracoccaceae bacterium
CGCCAAAGCCACCCCGGATCCCCGAGATGAACGACCGGTTCATCGCCTTACACATGATGTAGGACAGGATGGCACCGGAAGAACCCACAAGGGCCCCAACAACGATCAGCAGATCGTTGCCCAGGCTGAACCCAATCGCCGCCGCTGCCCAGCCGGAATAGCTGTTCAACATCGACACAACCACCGGCATATCGGCACCGCCGATACCCATGATCAGGTGATAGCCGATGAACAGCGCTGCCAATGTCATCACCGCCAGCGGAACAAAGCCGCCAGTGTTGAAGTACCAGATCAGGCAAAGCGCCGAAATCGCCGCCGCCGCCGCGTTCAGCATATGCCCGCCCGGCAGTTTTGTCGCCACCGAGCTCACTTTGCCCGCCAGCTTGCCAAAGGCAATCACCGACCCGGTGAAGGTCACCGCACCAATAAAGACCCCCAGAAACAGTTCGACCCGCAGGATCGAGATTTCCACCGGTGATTTATGGGCGATAAGCGCCGCAAAAGTGCCCATCGAGTTCGTGTCGGCCCCTGCTGCCGCCAGCGCGCCGTGCACGTTGCCGATCTCAAAATGCGCGATAAAGCCGACAAACACCGCCGCCAGGCCAACCAGCGAATGCATCGCTGCCACCAGTTGCGGCATTTCCGTCATCTGGACACGCTGTGCGACCACATAGCCAATGGTCCCGCCCGCCGCGAGCAGCAGCAGCGACAACAGCCACAACCCCGCGCCTGGCCCGATAAGGGTGGCAAAAACCGCCAATCCCATGCCGGCAATGCCGTACCATACCGCCCGCTTGGCGCTTTCCTGTCCGGAAAGCCCGCCCAAGCTCAGGATGAAGAGGACCGCTGCGACCACATAGGCCGCTGTCGTAAATCCGAAATCCATGTGTCCCTACTCCTTACGATTTCTGGAACATGGCGAGCATGCGCCGTGTCACGAGGAAGCCGCCAAAGATGTTGATCCCGGCCATAAAGACCGAAAGTGCGGCCAAAATGATCACCAGCAGTGACCCCGATCCAATTTGCATCAAGGCGCCCAGAATGATGATCGACGAGATCGCATTGGTCACCGCCATCAACGGTGTGTGCAGGCTGTGGCTGACATTCCAGATCACCTGGAAGCCGATGAACACCGACAGCACAAACACGATAAAGTGCTGCATAAAGCTAGCCGGGGCCACCAGACCCACGGTCAGCAACAATGCGCCGCCGATGGTCAACAAGGTCACCTGTTGCTTGGTCTGCGCCTTGAACGCCGCCACCTCGGCGGCGCGTTTTTCTGCCTGCGTCAGCTCCGGCACCACCTCTTTGGGCTTGGCGGCAATCGCCGCAATCTTTGGCGGCGGTGGCGGAAAGGTGATTTCGCCCTCAAACGCCACGGTGGCCCCGCGGATCACATCATCTTCCATGTTGTGATTGATCTGACCGTCCTTTTCCGGGGTCAGGTCGGTTATCATGTGGCGGATGTTGGTCGAATACAGCGTCGACGCCTGTGCGGCCATCCGCGACGGGAAATCAGTATAGCCGATGATGGTCACGCCATTATCGGTAACGATTTTTTCATCCATCACTGTCAGTTTGCAGTTGCCGCCCTTTTCCGCCGCCAGGTCAACAATGACACTGCCCGGCTTCATCGCGGCAACCATATCTGCGGTCCACAACTCTGGCGCTTCGCGGTTGGGGATCAGCGCGGTGGTGATCACGATATCAATCTCTGGCGCCAATTCGCGGAACTTCGCGAGCTGCGCCTCGCGGAATTCGGGGCTGGACACCGAGGCATAGCCGCCAGTGGCGGCGCCATCGGCCTGTTCTTCCTCGAAATCAAGGAACACAAACTGGGCCCCCATCGATTCCACCTGTTCCGCCACTTCGGGGCGCACGTCGAACGCATAGGTGATCGCACCCAGGCTGGTGGCGGTGCCAATCGCGGCCAGACCAGCAACACCGGCGCCAACAACCAGAACCTTGGCCGGGGGCACTTTACCGGCGGCGGTAATCTGCCCGGTAAAGAACCGACCAAAGTTATTGCCCGCCTCGATCACCGCGCGATAGCCTGCGATATTGGCCATCGACGACAGTGCGTCCATCTTCTGGGCACGGGAAATGCGCGGCACCATTTCCATGGCAATCACATTGGCACCCTTGGCCTTGGCGGCCTGCATACCTTCGTCATTGGCAGCCGGGTTGAAGAACGAAATCAGCGTCTTACCCTTGGTCAGACGCTTTAGCTCTGTCGTGTTGGGCTGGCGCACCTTGGCGATAATATCGGCCGCCTTGAACAGCGCCGCGCCGGTTTTGACAACCTCAACCCCGGCCGCCTTATAGGTCGCATCCGAAAACCCGGCAGCCGCACCGGCACCGGTTTCAACAACACAATCATACCCAAGCTTTTGCAGCGCCAACGCACTGTCAGGCGTCATCGCAACCCGAGCTTCGCCCGCGAAAACCTCTTTTGGCGTTCCGATTTTCAACTTTCATTCCTCCTGTCCGCGCGTGTCTTACACGCAATGGTGATCTTTGGGCGACCCCCTGCGATCATTTGCGTGCTTTTCCACATTCTACCCGGATCATACAAATCCGCATCAAATTCAATGCGGAGTATCGTAAATGCGACCAGAAGTCACCACTTTGAAATCACGTCACAGCCGCCGCGCCTTTGTGACGCTTGGTCTTGCGGCGCTTGCTGTCGGTTTTTCAAGCAAATCCAACCGCGCGGGACCGGCAAATGCCGCCGTGACCGCAGAAATCGGATACATGACACCGGATTCGGCGCATAAGGCAGCACTCGCCGGAGAGATCATTCTGATCGATATCCGCAGTCCGGCAGAGTGGCTGCAAACCCGGGTCGCCGAGGGCGCGGTGGGGTTGGATATGCGCGACAAGGCATTTGTGCCGACGCTGGTGGCGCTGCGGCGTGACAATCCTGACCTGCCTATCGCGCTGATCTGCCGGACAGGCAATCGCACCGGGTATGTCACTGAAACACTGGCCAATCAGGGGTTTGACGGTCTGGTGGATGTGAACGAAGGCATGGCGGGCGGACAAAACGGCCCCGGCTGGCTGAAACGCGGTCTGCCAACCTATGCCGGAACGCCCGAACTGATCGCCTTGCACCGCAGCATTCTGCTGCCCTGAAACCATCACGCCCAACGGCGGGTTTTCCGTTCATAGCGTGCAAAATCCGCCTTGAATTCCCGCCGCATCCTGCCCTCTTCGGGCAGGATGAACCGCCGCTCGATCACCCAGACAAAGATCGGCACCAGCGCCAGCGACAAAACCGTGTCAAAGCGCAGGATCAGCCCGGCCAACACCAGCGCATCGCCCAGATAGATCGGGTTGCGGGTGCGGCTGAAGATACCCGACTGGACCAATGAACTGGGGGCGTTGTGCGGGATGATCGTGGTGCGATACTTGCGCATTTCGACCACCGCCAGCAGCATCAGTACGATCCCACCACCCACCAGAACGCCGCCCAGCAAATCAGCGATAGCGCCGGTCCCTGCGCCGCCGAATCCCAGCCCCATGGACAGGTATTGCGCCTGCGCCCAAGCCACAGCAATAAACCCCACCAGCCAAACGGGTGGCATATCCAGCCACTTCATGGCGCGCTGCTTAACGGTCTGGCAAAAGACTTTTCGCAAAAGTCTTTGCAAATTTCTTGATAAGAAATTTTTTCACTCCTTGCTTGGGTCGCCAGATACATTCGCCCACCGGAATGGGTATGTAAAGTGACGGAACGCTATACTTGTACCAGTCGCAGGGGCCGATAGGCTGGTTTTGACTGCAACAGGGGGAATACCCATGACACTGAACGGCAAACACGCATTGATCACCGGCGGTGGCACCGGCATCGGGTTGGCCATTGCCCGCGCGCTGGTCGGCGAAGGCGCGCATGTGACCATCACCGGACGTCGCCAAGAGGTTCTGGACCAGGTGGCGACCGACGGCATCACCGGCCTGGCGATGGATGTGCGTGACGAGGCGGATGTTATCGCCAAGATCGCAGCCGCCGTTCAGGCGCGCGGGCCGATCCAGATTTGCGTCGCCAATGCCGGGATCGCCGAGGGGCATGCGTTGCACAAGACCACGTTGGAATTCTGGCGCAACATGATGGCCACCAATCTGGACGGCGCATTCCTGACGATGCGCGAATCCTTGGGCTCGATGCGCCAGACCGATTGGGGCCGGGTGATCGCGGTCTCGTCCGTCGCCGGGCTGCGCGGCTTGCCGGGCGGCGCTTGCTATAGCGCCTCAAAACATGGGTTGATCGGGCTGGTCCGCTCGCTGAGCGAAGATTATGTCGGCCAGCCGATCACCTTTAACGCGCTCTGCCCCGGCTATGTGGACACGCCAATTGTCACCCGCAACACAGACAACATCGCACAACGCACCGGCCTGTCCCCCGAAAAGGCCCGCGCCGTCATGGTGAACACCAACCGCCACAAACGCCTGATCGCCCCCGAAGAGGTCGCCGCCGCTGCGTTGTGGCTGGTGCGCCCCGGATCCGAGAGCATCAACGGCCAGGCTATCGAAATCGCTGGCGGCCAGATGTAGCCCACTGGACAGGTCAGGATGAACAGGATACGTCTGACCACAATACTTTAAGCTTAAAATACCCGATGGAGTCGTCATGACCGATTTTGCCGCCACCAAGGCGTTGTTCCAACTGCCCAAGGACGTCATCTATCTGGATGGCAACTCGCTTGGTGCCCTGCCCTGCGCTGCCGCCGATAAGGTGTCGGGGGTAATCACCGATGAATGGGGTCAGATGCTGATCACCGGCTGGAACAAGGCGGGCTGGATGGCCGAGCCGATGCGCCTGGGCGACCGGATCGGGCGAATGATCGGCGCGGAACCGGGCCATGTGGTGGTGGGCGATACGCTGTCGATCAAGGTCTATCAGGCGCTGGCGGCGGGGTTGGAACTGTGCGCTGATCGCCCCGACAGAAAAGTGATCCTGTCGGATAGCGGCAATTTCCCGACTGACCTCTATATGGCCGAAGGGCTGATTGCTGCGCTGGACAAGGGCCACGAACTGCGCGTGGTGGCACCGGAAGACGTGGCCGGCAATATCACCGAAGACGTGGCCGTTCTGATGCTGACCGAGGTCGATTACCGCACCGGTCGGTTGCATGACATGGATGACCTGACGCGTCGCGCACATGCAGCGGGCGCAATCACCGTCTGGGATTTGGCGCATTCGGCGGGGGCAATACCCGTTGATCTGATCAGTGCGGGTGCCGATTTTGCCGTCGGCTGCACCTATAAATACCTGAACGGCGGCCCCGGCGCGCCCGCATTTATCTATGCCGCGCCACGCCATGCGGACCGGATCACCACGGTTCTGTCCGGCTGGCAGGGGCACGAGGCGCCGTTTGCCTTTGACCTGACCTATCGCCCCAATCCAGGCGCCGAGCGGCTGCGGGTCGGCACGCCGCCGATCCTGCAAATGGCGGCGCTGAATGCGGCAATGGATGTCTGGGATATCGCCGATATGATGGATGTGCGCGCCAAATCGATGGAGCTGACCAATATGTTCATCGCGGGCGTCGAAGACACATGCCCGCAGCTGAAACTCGCCAGCCCGCGCGACGCAACCCAACGCGGCAGTCAGGTGTCGTTTGCCTTTGAAGATGGCTATGCCGCGATGCAGGCGCTGATTGCGCGTGGGGTGATCGGCGATTTCCGCGCGCCCAATATCATGCGCTTTGGCTTTACCCCGCTTTATATCGACGAGGGCGATGTGATGGCCGCCGTCGGGATCATGGCGGATGTGATGGGCAACCGACTGTGGGATCGCCCAGAATACAAAATCCGCGCCGCGGTGACGTGAATGTCCAGATCCGCCCCTATCACAGTCCCGAAGCCGCCGCGCTTTATGCGGTGTTTGTCGAGGCGGTGCAGATTGGCGCGGCGGATCACTATACCCTTGCCCAGCGGCTGGCCTGGGCCCCGGATCAGCCGATGCCGGATGGCTGGCCAGACAGGCTCGCCACGCCGGAGACTTGGGTGGCGGACGTTGACGGCGCAATTGCCGGGTTCATGGCGGTCAGCACAGCGGGCTACATTGATCTTGCCTTTGTGCGGCCCCGCTGGATGGGTCGCGCTGTGGCGCAAGCTGTGTATGAGCGCATCGTTGAACGGGCGCAGCGCGCGGACCTGCCCTGCTTGACCACCCATGCAAGCCACCCTGCGCGCCACTTTTTCGCGCGCAACGGCTGGCAGGTGGATGCTGCTGAAATTGTTGACAGAAACGGCGAGTCCCTGACCCGCTTTGCCATGTCCCTGATCCTGGAAGATCCAAAATGACCACACCGTTCAATCCCGAAGACGACGGCGCGCAGATGCGCTTTGACGGGCGCATGTCCTACAGCGACTACCTGAATCTGGATGCGCTGTTGACCGCGCAAAACCCCACCAGTGATGCCCATGATGAAATGCTGTTTATCATCCAGCATCAAAGCACCGAATTATGGATGCGGCTGGCGATCCACGAAATAAGCGCCGCGCGCACCGGCCTGTTGGCCGGGCAGACCCGGCAGGCGTTCAAAATGTTGGCGCGGGTGGCGCGGATATTTGAACAGCTGAACAGCGCCTGGGATGTGCTGCGCACCATGACGCCATCGGATTACACCCGGTTCCGCGACGCGCTTGGGCAAAGTTCGGGGTTTCAGTCCTTTCAGTACCGGCAGATCGAATTCATGCTGGGCAACCGCAACCCGGCAATGCTGGCCCCGCATGCGCATCGCGAGGACATCACCAAACTGCTGACGGATGAACTGGCGCAGCCGTCGCTCTATGACGTAGCGCTGAAAATACTGGCGCAAACCGTGCCGGTACCGCCCGAAGTGCTGAACCGCGACACGACGCAGCCCTATGTGGAGAATGCTGGGGTAGAAGCGGCTTGGGTGCAGATTTACAAGGACCCCGAGGCCTATTGGGAGCTGTACGAGCTGGCCGAAAAGCTGGTGGATTTTGAGGATTACTTTCGCCGCTGGCGGTTCAACCATGTGACCACGGTGGAACGGATCATCGGACTAAAGCGCGGCACGGGCGGCACCGGTGGTGTCAGCTATCTGCGCCGAATGCTGGAGGTCGAACTGTTTCCCGAACTTTGGCATCTGCGCACTGTACTGTAAGGCAATAGTCGTTTTCTTTCAAAGAAAACGGGTCGGAAAATTTGAAATTTTCCGGTTACCGGGCGGAGAGGCCGGCGCCAATCATCGCCGCCAGCTGCGCCACCCGGCCGGTATAGGTGGCAAAGTCGCTGCCCCCCATCTTAAGCCCTTTCAGCGCCACGCAGAACGTGGCCGCCACCTCGTCTGCCGGGCCGGTCAATTGCACCCGCCCGGCGGCGGCCTGATCTGTCAGCCATCCGGCATAGATGGTTTTCAGCCGCGCCTCGCCTGCTTCGATGATATCCAGGGCGTTCACACTGCCAACATCCATCAATTCCAGCCCATGGGGTGACGCCAGCATCGCCTCGATGACCTCTCCGGCTTGTGCTGCAAAAGCAGTGGCCAGAATTTCAGCGACCGTCCCTGGCCCGGCGAGGGCCGCCGACACCGCCTTTGTACTGTCGTCATAAAGCATCTGAACCAAGCGACGAAAGATGTCTTCCTTGTTGCGATAATGCAGATACAGCGCCGGACGCGAGATGCCCGCGCCTTTGGCAATGTCATCCATCGAGGTCTTGCGAAACCCATAGGTCGCAAAGGCCTTCCATGCGGATGCCAGGATGACTTGTAGCTTGGGATCAGAGGTAATATCTTCCATTTATAACAGCTTGACAGGTTTTTCAATATTTGTCAATTGACATGCTGACACTTTAGTCTTATTTTGTCACTACGTAATTCACACGCATACCCCAGCCAACCTGCGGAGGTTTCCTTCATGACTACGTCTGTGACAATCAACGGCAAATCCCATCAGGTTGACCTGCCCGGTAACGTGCCCCTGTTGTGGGTTCTGCGCGATGAAATTGGCCTGACGGGCACCAAATACGGCTGCGGCGTCGCCGCCTGTGGCGCCTGCACGGTGCATATTGACGGCGAGGCGGTGCGATCCTGTCAGGTCGCGCTCAGCGACGTCTGGGGCGAGGTCACCACCATCGAATCCCTTGGCACCCCCGACGCGATGGCGGCCATTCAACAGGCCTGGGTGGATAACCAGGTGGCGCAATGCGGTTACTGCCAGTCCGGCCAGATCATGCAGGCGGCGGCGTTGCTGGCTAAAAATCCAGCCCCCACAGACAGCGAGATTGACGAAGCGATGCAGGGCAACCTGTGCCGCTGTGGCACCTATCCGCGTATCCGGGCGGCGATTCACGCCGCCGCCACCACGATGAAAGAGGTATAGCCCCATGTCACGTATCGGTAAAATCGCCCGCCGCACGTTCCTGATCGGCTCTGTTGCCATTGTCGGCGGGGTGGCCTTTGGCGTCTATAAGGTCCGTCAGACCCCGCCCAACCCGTTGCAGGCAGGCCCCGGACAGGCGGCGCTGAACCCGTTTGTGTTTATCGACCAGACCGGCGTCACCCTGATCGCACCGCGCGCCGAGATGGGACAAGGCGTGCGCACCACCTGGGCCGCGCTGATCGCCGAAGAACTGGATGTCGAGCTGGACGATATCAAGGTGCTGCACGGCCCCCCCGCCAAGGCCTATTATAACTCTGCGCTGATTGGCGAGGCTTTGCCGAACAAGGGCTATGACGTGTCTGATTTCATGCATGGGCTGGGTCAGGCGATGGGCGAGATGGGCAAGCTGATCAACATGCAGATCACTGGTGGGTCAAGCTCGATGAAAGACGGGTTTGAGCGGATGCGCCACGCCGGGGCCAGTGCCCGCGAGACCCTGAAACAGGCCGCTGCCGACCGGTTGGGAATTTCTCGCGACCAGTTACAAACCGCCAAGGGCCACGTGATTGCCCCGGATGGCACCCAGATCCCCTATGCCGATCTGGCCGAAGCCGCCGCCAGCATTGATCCGCCCAGTGTAGGTCTGCGTGACCCGTCGCAATGGCGGCTGCTGGGCACGTCGCAGCCGCGTGTAGATATGGTAGAAAAGGTCACTGGCACCGCCGAGTTTGGTATTGATGTGCGCCCAGAGGGCCTGAAATTCGCCAGCCTGCGGATCAACCCGCATCTGGGCGGTGGCATGGCCGGATTTGACGCCACCTCGGCGCTGGCGATGCCGGGGGTGGAAAAGATTGTCGATCTGGGCAGCGGCGTGGCCGTGGTGGCCAGCAATACCTGGCTGGCGATGCAGGCGGTGGACGCAATTGACATTGACTGGGAACAGGCCCCCTACCCGGCTGACACCGCTGCGATCTTTGAAAAGATCGCTGTCGCGTTTGACGACAGCCCCAATTCCACCATGCGCGATGACGGCGATGTGGCTGACCTGCCGCAAGGCGCGACCTTGCTGAATGCCGAATACCGGGTGCCTTACCTCGCGCATGCCGCGATGGAGCCGATGAACGCCACGGCGCATCTGACGGATGGCGCGCTGGAAATCTGGTGCGGCACCCAAGCGCCGACGCTGGCACAATGGAAATGCGCCAAAGCCGCCGGGCTAGAGATTGACGCCGTGACCCTGCACACCACCTATCTGGGCGGTAGCTTTGGTCGGCGGGGCGAATTTGACTTTGCGCTTTATGCCACCCAAGTGGCGATGGCGATGCCCGGCACCCCGGTACAAACGACATGGAGCCGCGAAGAAGACATGCGCCACGATTTCTACCGCCCCGGCGCGCTGGCGCGGTTCAGCGGGGCGGTCAGCGATGGTAAGGCGGTGATGCTGGACGGCCAGTTATCAGCGCAATCGGTTATGGCGGTCTCGGTTGACCGGATGTTGGGCCTGCCGATGATGGGACCGGACAAAGCCCATGTGGATGGCGCGTTTAATCAGCCCTATGCGATCCCAAATTACCGCATTCGTGGCCATATCGCGGATCTGAAAATCCCTATCGGGTCGTGGCGGTCGGTTGCCAGTTCCCATAACGGCTTCTTTCACGAGACATTCATCGACGAAATGGCTTTTGCCGCCGGGCGCGACCCACTGGCGTTCCGGCTGGAAACGATGGCAGGCGAACACACGCCGTCAGTCGGCGTGCTGGAAGCGGTGCACGAGATGTCCGGCTGGACCGGCAAAACCCCCGATGGCGTCGGGCGCGGCGTGGCGTTCACCTATAGCTTTGGCACGCCGGTGGCGCAGGTGATCGAGGTGGTGGATGAGGATGGAACAATCCGCATCCGCAAGGCATGGATCGCCTGTGACATGGGGATCGCCCTGGACCCGGGCACCGTGCGCGCGCAGATGATCGGCGCGATGATTTACGGGCTGTCGGCGGCGGCTTATGGCGAGATCACCTTTGCCGAGGCCCGTGTCGAACAGGGCAATTTCCCTGATTATGACGCGGTACGGATGCATACGGTGCCGGTGACCGAGGTGCAGATTTTGGAGACCAACCCCCATATCGGTGGCGCGGGCGAGCCGGGAACACCGCCGTCAATGCCCGCCCTGGGCAACGCGTTGTTTGACCTGACTGGCAAGCGGGTGCGCGAACTGCCGTTTAACCGGACGTTTGCTCTGAGCGTTTAAATCCTTGGCCGACTGGCGCCGACTGGCCCGGATTACGCGGGGCTCCCGCCAGTCATCGACGCTGCGCGTCTCTTCCTGTTGGGCCGGGCGCAAATCTGCGATTTGCGCGGTGCCCT
>JBLINN010000134.1:0-10716 GCA_047639325.1 Paracoccaceae bacterium
AGCTTTGTCAGTATCGACCGCGCGACGCAGCGCCTTGGCTATGCACCGCAGCATTCCAACGCCGATGCGCTGATCCGAAATTACGACTGGTATGTCGAAAACCACGCCCAGATTTCCGCCGCTTCCGGCGTGACCCACCGGGTGCCGTGGAAAAAAGGGGCGCTGAAGCTGATCAAACTGGTGCTGTAACAGCAAGAAGGGCAGGGACATTATGACAAGACGACCCCGACGTTTGATTGAATTTGGTGCCTTCAGCATCTGCGCGGCCCTGATGGCCACGCCCGGCACGGCGCAAACCGCAGATGACCTGACCCGGCAGCGCGCGCAATACGACGCCGTTGCGGCCAAATCCGTGCTCGAATTGCAACCCTTTCGTCACGAGGTCTTGGCCATTGACCCGCGCGATGACCGGACGCTGCGGTTCACATCGCTGCATCCGGCGATCAATGTCTGGTTTCTGTTGCAAACCGAAACCAACAAGGCCGGGGTGTTCAACAGCTACCATCTGGAAAACCCCTATCCCGGCACCCAAGGCGTGCGGCTGGACATCACGGCGGCACCAACGCTGGTCTTTAACGATGGCCCGGTCGAAACACGTTGTGCCCCGTTTGCCGAGGCTGACGCCGAACTGATCCGCGCCCGCGACAGCGGCCTGCCCTATGCGCCTGTTTGCGACGGGCGGCTGTATCTGCGCAACCGGGTCAGCGGGTCACGCACCAACCTAGAATCCTGGGCCGAGTTCCTTCGCGACAACGTCTGGGGCGGCGAGGATGTGGTACGCATCGTGCGCGACAACCTGTTCCGCGATTCACAACTGGAAACCAGCAAACAGGTCGGCACTAACGGCCAATCCGGGCCTGCGGCAGGCCCCACCCCGATGCTGGTCAGCGAGCGTTACGCCGACCACCCGGTGATCACCACGCTGCTGGATATGGGCCTGACCGGCACAAAGCAGGGCCAGATGGCGCTGGGATTGTGGTATCCGGTCACCGGGCTGGACGGGGTCTTTGCCAGCGCGTTTCAACCGCGTGCGGTCAGCGGCGATATCCTGAAAGCTCCCGGCAAGGTCAACGCGCTGGACGGTATCGAAGGCCGCGCGACTGGCTATGTGGTGGCGTTTGATCTGGGGCAGTATGACATCAATTTTGCCCTTGGCACCGATCACCCTTCGCTGGGCTGGTCATCGCGCCCGCCCGGATCGATCCGCCCACGCGGGTTGAAAGGCCCGGACGGGATCAGCACCGCCAAACCGCTGGTGACACTGGGCATGGTCAACCCGGTACAGGCGGCGCGCACCATCGCCATCTTTACCGGTGGCTTTAAACGCCAACACGGGGCGTTTAAATTCGGCGATATGGCGTCGTTCAACTATGGGCACCATTATGGCTTCATCGAAAACGGCGTGATCCTCAGCAAATTGCAGCCCGGGTTGTCCACCCTGTTTGGTCTGACCGACGGATCAGTGCATATGAAAACCTGGACCGCCGGCGATAACGCCCTGCTGAACCAAATCCGCTTTGCCCGCCAAAATGGTGTGCCACTGATCGAAACCGATCCGGCCACCGGGCACGGGGTGCCGGGGGATCGGGTGACAAAATGGGGCCCGGGCAATTGGTCAGGATCGGCCGAGGCCGAGCTGCGCACTTTGCGTGCCGGGGCCTGTATGATCCACCGCGCGGGCATGCAATTCCTGCTTTATGGCTATTTCTCAACCGCGACCCCGTCGGCGATGACCCGCACTTTTCAGGCCTATGGCTGCGATTATGCGATGCTTTTGGACATGAACGCGCTGGAGCACACGTATATGGCGGTTTACCCGCGCGACAACGGCATCCTGAATGTCGGCCACATGGTCCCGGGGATGAGCCTGATCGACAAAAAGGCCCGCGACGGCACGCTGATCCCCCGGTTCCTGGGATATGTCGACAACCGCGACCTGTTCTACCTGACCCGCAAGGAGACCCTCAAATGAAACGTTTGATCCCAGCCCTTCTGGTTACCGCAACGATGGCCATTGCCGCCCCTGTGACAGCGGGCACCACGCTGAAAGAGGCCAATGCGGCGCTGTTTGCCCAGCTGAAAGCCGTTCACGGGCTGGGTCAGGCCCAGCTTAGCCGGGTGCAGGCGATCTTTGCGCGCTCGGGCTATATCGGGCAAGGAAATCCGGCGATCACCCGCCATCCGATGACGCCCGAGCAATGCCAAGCCAAGGCGCCGGGTGGTGGCAAAGGCTATGACAATGCCCGCAACCGGCGGATTTGTGGCGATAAATACATGGCGCCGCTTTATGATCCGCGCACGCAATCGCCATCAGACGCCAAGGCCTGTATCGACCAGTTCGAATTTCCCAACATCCCCTGCACCTATCCGGTGGTCTGGACCAAAGCGTCAGAAGCGGCCGAAATCTGCGCTGCCGTGGGCAAGCGGATTTGTGACGCGCATGAATGGGAAGGCGCCTGTGCTGGCGCGCTGGAGCCACCGGATTACTTTTTTGGACGGTCGGTGGCAGCCGCGCGCAGTGCCCATAACGCCAAATATGCCGCCACCCAAAGCTGGAGCTATGGCCCTGCCTATCGCAACGGCGTATGCGCCGCGGCTAGCAGCAAGAGCGCCTCTTGCGGTGGTGGCGGGTTCAACAGCTGCGGGTCAAACACCTATCCCACCGGCAGTTTCCCGGGCTGCAAAAGCGCGCTGGGCGTCTATGACACCAATGGCAACGCCGCCGAACACATGAACCTGCCACTGGCCCCCAGTCAGATGGCCAGCACTGGCAGCACCAAGCTGGGCGTCACCGAAATGAAAGGCAGCTGGTTCATCTTTGACCGCTACCGCGCCCACCCCGACTGGTGCCGCTGGCGCGCGCCCTATTGGCACGGCAGCCGAGTGCTGAGTTCCGGCAGCCACGCCAATTACCATTTGGGGTTCCGTTGCTGCAAGACGCTGAATTAGGGTCACGGTTCGTTACATCCAAGCAACGATCTACAGCGGCTGTGCAGAGGGCGCCGAATTTGCCGCCGTCCAGAACAGACAAGACGCCCATCCGATGTTGCGCTACACTCAGAGCAAATCATCGGGCGGGAGCGTATATCGTGGCAAACAAAAGAGAATTGATTTCGAACGGAAACCCGATGGAGGCTATTGTCGGCTTCAGCCGTGCAGTTCGCGTTGGACCATATATTGCGGTCGGTGGCACGGCGCCAGTTGATCAAAGCGGTAAAACCGTGGGGGTCGGGGATGTTTTCCTTCAAACAAAACAGTGCTTTGAAATCATCAAAGCCGCACTGGAAGAGGCAGGCTCGGGCCTTCACGATATTGTTCGCACGCGTGTGATCCTGACCGATATCGACAATTGGAAGCAGGCCATAGAGGCGCGGAAGATCTATTGTCAGGATGCGCGTCCTGTAGACACGATCATGGCAATCGACCGCTTCGTAAATCCCGAATGGCTTGTCGAAATTGAAGTGGATGCTGTGGTCGCGGACTGATCAAAGCTCGTCTGCTTTAGGCGCAGAGTTGACACCCGTTGTTGTTGGTCGGGTCCCAAGTATTGATCGCCCCATGAGCCAGTTTCTTGGCGGCGGCTTGTGTCGCCCCTATCGAAACAACGACGCCTGAAAGGCTGCAACATTGTCGATCGGTCCTTCGCTACTGACAATCGCCGACAATTCCCGGTCGCGCATTAACGCCGTCAACGTGACCGGTTCGCCGTTCACAAAGGCCGTCTGGCTGACCAGCCGCACGCCATGGCTGTAATCAGCATATTGCGCGCCATGTACGGTGCTAAGCGGTTGAATCGGCTTGCCGTTGGTGCGGTGCCAGCCATAGATCGCCACCCGCCCCGGTTTGCTGCGCAGACGGGTGGACAACACGATGTCTTTCTTCTGGCCTGCGGTCAGGTCGGTCATCGACCGGCCCGCCCGGGCGCGCTGTTTATCAACCGTCTGGCTGTGCTGCATCAGATAGGGGGTCGAGCTCATCTGGTTGGTGGGTTTCATCGGGCTGGGGGCCAAATGTACCGTTGCCTGAGCATAGATCGCATCGACCATCTTGGTGGTGGGCAGCAGGAAGCCGAACTGGCTGGCAATCCGCGCTGCTGCGGCCAACCCCATAGGTACCCGCACAAAGTCGCGGTCATTGCCAACGGCCAGATAGCCCGGCGTCACGCATAGGGTGATTAGCACGGCCTTGCCACCTGCCAGGGTTCCGGCAATCATCACTGGCGTCAGGTCGCGCAAATAGGATGGCAAGTTGCCCGCCAGCACCTGTTGCGTCACCACAGCATCGCGTTGGCTGCCGCTGAGGTTCAGCACCTCTTGCATCACAGCGCTGCCCGACGGGGCGCGAGACGTTCGTTCAGGGATATTGCCTGTCAGAGGTTTGGAACAGGTTTTAACCGCAGCCTGGGCTGTGGTCGAAAGGGCAATCAGAAACATCGCTGACAAGGCTGCACGCATTGCAGGCCGGACTACGGAAATGCGCCTCATAGATAGATCCTATCACCTGTTGATTTCAGAATGTGTTCCCAAATATACCGCCCCTAATCAAGTGGGTTGCTGTGACTTGGCGGAAACCCGCTGTTTTGACGGGCCACAGACGGGCCACAGGCGGGCCACAGATGGCGCAGGCGCCTCTTGACTGGGGCTGATGCACTGTGTTGCCGCGATTTTGAACCCCTCAAACTTGCCTTTCACAGTCGGCGGCACCGGGTGGCCCCGCCTGTTGCCCTTATTGTGGCCCCAGACGTGTTACTTTTTCGTTGAGATCGTTCAGAGTATTACGATTGCACCTTGGGGGGCTTGGGCCTTATCGTGTGCAGGAAACCGGGCGCAGGACGTCCGGTGTCTTTCGGGAGGAGAAATTCAATGACCAACTTTACGCGCCGCGGCGCATTGGGACTAGTTGGGGGCGCGGTTGCGCTGCCAATGCTGGGCGCACCGGCTTTTGCCAATACAAAACTGAATGTCGGCGCATTGCGCTTTACCAGCCACTCGGCCAGCTTTGTCGCGTTTGAGCGCGGCTATTTCGCCGCCGAAGGCTTGGATGTCGAATTCAAGTTCTTTCAGGCTGCCCAGCCAATGGCCGTGGCCATCGCATCGGGCGATGCCGATTACGCGGTGACGGCGATATCCGGCGGGCTGGTCAGCCTGGCCGAAAAGGGTGCCACCAAAGTGATCGGCGGCGCGCTTAGCGAAGAGGCGGGCATCGACGGCCAGCAAATCCTGGCGTCAAACGCCGCCTTTGATGCGGGTCTGACCAGTGCGGCGATGCTGGACGGCAAAAGCTTTGCCATCACCCAGGCCGGGTCGTCGTTCCACTATATGGGCTCAAAAATCAGCACGGCTGAGGGGGCAAGCGTCAGCTTTAAGCCGCTGCAAAAGGTCGGCGCGATCATCGGCGCGCTTAAATCGGGGCAGGTGGATGCCTGGACCATCGTGCCGCATATCGCCAAGGCGCTTGTCGGGGGCGGGGCGGTCAAATCCATCGGCAACGTGGCCGATTATCTGCCGAATTATCAGGTGACCACAGTGTTCACCTCGGCTGCCAACGCCGCCAATGAACGCGCCCAGACCGAGGCATTCTTGCGCGCCTTTTCCAAAGGGGCGGATGATTTCAACGCGGCCCTGGTGGATAAGACGGCAGGCGACGAGGCGGCGACCGATATGGTCAAGCTGGTGCACAAATATGTCTATGCGGACAAGCCCTTTGAGAAGGCAGAAAAGTCGATCCGCGACGGCGCGATGCGCATCAACAAGAATGCCGGTCTGAATATGACATCGGTTACTGACCAGCTGAACTGGTTCAAATCCGAAAAGCTGATCAAGGATGGCATCACCATCGACACGCTGGTTGATCAGTCTTACGCCGAAATGATGTGATACGGGTCGGGCAGGTCTGGAACCTGCCCGTTTTCCCATGGACCTGACCCTTGAAAATATAACGCACCGCTATGGCGGGTTGCCGGTTCTGTCGGATGTGTCGCTGCACATTCCGGCAGGCGAGATCATGTGCGTGATCGGCCCGTCTGGCTGTGGCAAGTCCACCCTGCTGCGGTTGATCGGCGGACTGGAACGGCCCGAATCCGGGCAGGTGCTGCAATCGGGCACGCCGCCTGCGGGGTGTCTGAACCCGCTGACATTTGTGTTTCAGGATTTCGCGCTGCTGCCGTGGCGCACGGTGCAGGGCAATATCTCGTTGGTGCTGGAAGATCACGGCATTCGCGGGCAGGCGGCGGACAAGATTATCACCGATGTTCTGGCCCGCACCAAGCTTAGTGATTTTCGCGCAGCGCTGCCTCGGCAATTGTCCGGTGGCATGAAACAACGGGTGGCGATTGCCCGGGCGCTGGCGGTGAACCCGGCGGTGTTGCTGTTGGACGAACCCCTGTCGGCGCTGGATGCACAAACCCGCGAATTGCTGATGGAGGATCTGGTGGGCCTGTGGGCGCGCCAGCCATTTACCGCCGTCTACGTCACGCATAACTTGGCCGAGGCCGTGCGGCTGGGCCATCGCATCGCCGTGCTGTCACGCCGTCCGGGGCAGGTGCGCGAAGTGGTGCAGGTGGACACACCGCTGACCGAACGGCGCAGCGGGGATGCCAAGCTAGAGGCGCTGCAGGCGCATTTGTGGGATTTGATGAAGCAAGAAGCGATGGCCGCCGATCAGGAATTACTGGATGTCTGAGGCGTCTGGTTCTGTCCAAAAAGTCCCGTTTCGCGGTGGCGGTTTTAGCCCGGTGGCCAAGCGCGGCACCGGGATCGTGGTGTTTCTGGTGCTGCTGGCGCTGGTCGAATGGGGCACGCGGACGGGATGGATCACCAACCTGACCCTGCCACGCCCATCCGACGTTTGGGCGACCTTGGTCGAGTTGTGGCAATCGGGGATGCTGTGGACCCATCTGGCGCCCTCGCTCAGCCGTCTGGCGGTGGGCAGCGTGTTGGGCATCACGGCGGGCATTGGCGTGGGCGTGATGATCGGGCTGTTTTCCTATGTCCGCGCCGGGCTGATACCACTGGTGGCGGCGCTGTTCCCGATCCCTAAAATCGCGCTGTTGCCGCTGTTTGTAATCTGGTTTGGCATCGACGAGGGCAGCAAATACGCGCTGATCGCGCTGGGCACGTTCACGCCCACCATCGTGTCGACCTATGGCGCGGTGGATAATGTGGATCGCACGTTGGTGCGCATGGGCCAAAGCTTTGGCCTGAGCTGGATGTCGATCGTGCGCAAAATCGTGCTGCCCGGGGCGCTGCCGGGGATATTGTCGGGGCTGCGGGTGTCGATTGCGATCGGGATCATCCTGCTGGTCGCCGCCGAGATGCTGGGCGCGGAATACGGCATCGGGGCCTATATCCTGCAGGCCGGATCGCTTTATGATCTGGAACGGCTGTTTGCCGGTGTGGTGATTTTGTCAGTACTGGGCGTGTTGACCAGCTGGGTCATCGGATTGTTGGAAAAACGCTTGCTGCGCTGGCGCAGCTGACCCGGCGCCGTAGGGTTTGTTTTCAACACACCTTTGGCCGGACGAAAGGTGCGCTGAAAGCACACCCTACGGTGTTGCACCCGGGTGTAGCGTCAGGCGGCCAGGCCTTTTGACCCCATATCAAGATACTTCTTCCGGCGCTCCTGAACCAGTGTTTTGGCGTTCTTTTGGTTCAGCCCCTTCAGCATGTCGGCAATCGCCTTGCCTACCGCCGCAATCGTCGCGTCCTTGTCACGATGCGCCCCGCCCATCGGCTCGCTGATAATGCGGTCCGCGACGCCTAGCTTATACAGATCCTGCGCCGTCAGACGCATCGCCTCGGCCGCTTCGCGCATCTTTTCCGCGTCCTTCCACAGGATCGACGCACAGCCCTCGGGGGTGATCACCGAATAAACCGAATGCTCTAGCATCGCGACCTGATCGGCGGTGGCAAAGGCAACCGCGCCACCAGAGCCACCTTCGCCGATAATCACGCTGACCAGCGGCACGCCGATCTTCAGGCAGGTCTCGGTTGAGCGTGCAATCGCTTCGGACTGGCCGCGTTCTTCGGCACCTTTGCCGGGATAAGCGCCGGGCGTGTCCACAAGGGTGATTACCGGCAATCCAAACCGGTCCGCCAGCTGCATCAGACGGATCGCTTTTCGATAGCCTTCGGGCCGGGCCATGCCAAAATTGCGCTCGATCCGCGATTTGGTGTCGCTGCCCTTTTCCTGGCCAATCACCACCACGGGTTGGTCATTGAACCGCGCCAATCCGCCCATCACCGCGTGATCATCGGCAAAATTCCGGTCGCCGGCCAGCGGTGAATATTCTTGAAACAGCGCGTCAATATATTCGCCGCAATGAGGCCGCTCCGGGTGGCGTGCCACCTGACATTTGCGCCATGGGGTCAACGTGTTGTAAAGATCGTTCAGCAGAACCTCGGCCTTGGCATCCAGCGCCGCTGCCTCTTCGGTCACGTCCATCTCGTCGCTCGCCCGGGCCAGCGCGCGCAACTCTTCCGCTTTGCCTTCGATCTCGGCTAGCGGTTTTTCGAAATCCAGATACTGGGTCATGATGCCTCTCACAGCGGAACCTGTTGGCTATATGACCTTGCACAGGTTCAGATGCAACTCAGCAAGATTCCTCCAACCGGTGTTTTTCGCAGAGCCCGATGACCCAGATGATCCGCATACACTTTATATCAAAACCTGCACAGCAGACCAAGCAGCGGTTTCCGCCGCATCCGTACCAACCCTTCGATGGTCCCAGCACCCAAGGCGGCCTCGACCGGCACAATGCGAAACCCCACCTGTCGACATGTCGACGGATTTCTGTTTGCCTCGCCGGGACATACGGTGTGGAAAAGGGAGATACCCCGTGGAAAAACTGGACTTTAAGAAACGCGACAAAGCGATTTAATCTGGCAAGCCCGGGCGCTGGGACAGGCTGACAATCCCGCGCATGTCCTTTGTGATGATCGACGGCTAGGGCGAGCCAAACACCCCCGGGCTTTGCCAAGGCAATTGCCGCGCTGTACCCGCTTGCCTATGGCGTCAAGGCGCTGGCCAAGGCGCAGGGCGCGGATTTCACAGTTCCGCCGTTTGAGGCAACATGGGCCGCGCATGACCCCGCTGCCTTTGTCAGCAATGATCGTGGCGCCTGGCACTGGACCGCAATGATCCGGCTGCCTGACAGCATCGACGCTGCGATGGTCGATACCGACCGCGACACCGCCCTGTCCAAACTGGCCCGCAAAAAAGACGCTTCCACCGATGCAGCAACCCTGTCCGCGACCTATCTGGGGCATCTCAACGAAGGCGACTGCCTGCAAACCCTGCATATCGGCCCCTACACGGACGAGGCGGCCACCCTGGCCAACCTGCACAGCTATGTCATGCCGGACCTTGGCCTGACCTTCGCCAGCGCGCATCACGAAATCTACCTTGGTGATCCGCGCCGCGCTGCACCTGAAAAGCTGCACACTATCCTGCGCCAGCCTAGACCGGCCTAACCTGGCCACAACACCGGGTAGAGCGATAAAACCAACAGCGCAGCCATCCCCCGGTTGAACAGCACCAATCGGCGCGGGTTGGTCAAAACCCGGCTCATCTGCTGGCCGATCACGGTCCATGATCCAACCGATGGCAGGTTTATCGCGCCAAAGATCAGCCCAACCAAGGCAATCGATTCAAATGTCTGACCGGGCGTATAGGCGCTGATCGCTGTCAGCGCCATTGCCCAGGCCTTGGGGTTGACCCACTGAAACCCGGCCGCCTGCACAAAGCTCATTGGGTGGCCGCCGGTGTCCTGCCCCTGCAAAGGTGCGGCATTGGCGATCTTCCAGGCCAGCCACAGCAGATAGGCCACCGACAGCGCCTTTAATACGCCATAGCTGACCGGGTAGCTGTCAAACACCTGCACCAGACCGGCGCCAACCAGCAGCAGCATAAACACAAACCCCGCTGCTACGCCCAGCATATGCGGCACGCTGCGGCGAAACCCGAAATTGGCCCCCGAGGCCATCAGCATCAGATTATTCGGCCCCGGTGTAATCGACGACACAAAGGCAAACAGCGACAGGGCAAGGAAAATATCGTAAGTCATGCCGCATAAAGTTGCGCCGAATCGGGCGAATGAAATTGCGTTCTGCCGGTAAATCTGAGGGATACGACAATCAATGACCGGTATTGATCCGATAAACAGCCATATATTGCGTGAGCTGTCCCGCGATGGCCGGATCAGCAATCTGGAACTGGCAGACCGGGTGGGGCTGTCCCCGTCCGCCTGCTTGCGTCGGGTGCAGGATCTGGAACGGCGCGGCGTGATCTCGGGCTATCGCGCGGTGCTGAACCCCACGGCGATGGGCGTCGGTTTTGTCGCCTATCTGGGCGTTGGCCTCAGCGTTCACAGCAAGGCCGCGCAAGAAGGGTTTGAACGCGCCATGGCGCGCGCGCCTGATGTGATCGAATGCCATAACGTGACCGGCACAGTGGAATATCTGCTGCGGGTCGAATGCGCCGACTTGACGGCCTATAAGGTGTTCCATACCGACGTGTTGGGCACCCAGACCCATGTCAACGCCATCACCACCTATGTGGTATTATCTTCGCCGAAAGACCTGCGCGCCTGACGGTCCGATCAGGGTGCTGAATATCAGCAACCGCGTGCGCTTTCTTCGCACCCAGCGGTCAAACGTGATTAAACTGGATTGGATACAGCCAAGGATACAGCCAAGGATACAGCCAAGGATATGGTGC
>JBLINN010000135.1:0-10696 GCA_047639325.1 Paracoccaceae bacterium
AAAGCGGCGGAAAACGCCCTGAACCTGCATCCTGTCGTGATTCAGGACCTTGCCCGGCCCACCGATTCTGAAAGAGAACAGCTGGCAAATCGCTGCGAAATCGCTAATTTCGCGCTTTATTCTTGCGCTGATTCCAGTATCGGCGACACGCCCGGCTTTCCCGCCCTTGGGTCATTCGCCGATGCCTTTGGCCTTAGAATTGCCGAGACTCACCGATCTGCCGAAGCCACCGGCATCGTCGCGCTGCAAACTTCGCAAGCGGCGGGCAAACGCGGTTATATCCCCTATACGCCGCGCGCGCTGAACTGGCACACCGACGGCTATTACAATGATGCCAACCACCAGGTTTCCGCCTTTGTGCTGCATTGTATTCGCCCTGCCCCGGTCGGCGGGGTGAACCAACTGCTGGACCCGGAAATCGCCTATATCCGCCTGCGCGATGAAAACCCCGCCTTTATCCGCGCCCTGATGCATCCGCGCGCCATGACCATCCCACCCGACGGCAGCCAACGCCCGGCCTCAATCGGCCCGGTGTTTTACGCCGATCCCGCCACCGGACGGCTGCAAATGCGCTATACCGCACGCACCCGCAGCATCGAATGGCGCGATGACCCAGCGACGGCTCAGGCGCAGGGTTTTCTGCGCGACACCCTGATGGCGGGTGATCCGCTGATGTTGCAGAAACAGATGCAGGCCGGACAGGGCGTGCTGAACAACAATGTCCTGCACAACCGCACCAGCTTTGAAGACGGACAAGACTTCACCGACACGCGCCTTATGATACGTGTCAGATTCCACAACCGCATTATAGGGAACATATGATGGCCAAACTGAGCGACCTGATAATCTCGCACCCCGATATCAAATCATTCAAAGACCTGGAACGCCTCGCCGCCCATGCCGGTGAAGAGGGCCATATGTTTCTGGAAATGGACCTGAAACCTGACTACCGCGACACCCCGCGCAAATGGGAATGGATCCTAGAGGCGGCGTTCACCCGGGGCACCAGTTATGACTGACGAGACCCTGACAGACATCGCCGAACTGGACCTGCCGTTCCGCCGCCGGGCGATCCTGCGCGAAGTGGCATTTGAAAGCGGTATGCGGATGATCCGTCTGGTGTTGTTCGAAGGCAAACGGGTGACCCAGATTGATCTGGACGCAGATGCGGCGCGCCAATTGGGCACGCATCTTTTGTCCGGCGCAGATAGTATTGCGGACAGTGTGCCAACCGATCCCCAGCCATAAGGAGCGCGGATGATGGATTATCTGCCAGTTTTTCTTGATATCCGCGGGCGCAAAGTGCTGATTGACGGTGGCAATACGCTTGCCGCCCGTCGCGCCGAACGTGCCCTGTCCGCCGGGGCAAAGGTGTACGCGTTTGACCCCGATCCGCAGGAAGAGCTGCTGGCCCTATCCGGTCAGGATGGGCTTGCAATTCTGACGCGAGTGCCCTCCGAGGACGACGTGACAGACTGCGCCGTGGTCTATGGCGCCTCCGAAGACAGCGTCCGCGACGACCGCCTGTACAGCTGGTCACGCGCCGCCAACGTCCTGTGCAACATCGCCGACGTGACGGATAAATGCGACTTTATCACGCCCTCGGTGGTGGATCGCACCCCCATCGTGATCGCCATTTCCACCGGCGGTGCCGCGCCAGTGATCGCACGCATCCTGCGGGCGCGGATCGAGACCATCGTACCCGCCGCCTTTGGACAATTGGCCAGCTTTACCGGATCCTTCCGCGGCCGGATCGCAGCCACCATCAAAACCGGGCGCGAGCGGCGGCATTTCTGGGAATGGATGATCGACGGCCCGGCGGGCGATTTCTTTCTGGCGGGCAACAAGGACCGCGCGCAACAACAGATCGAAACCGACCTGCAACGCCACGCCTTGGGCGAGGCGAACCATGTGGGCGAGGTGTATCTGGTTGGCGCCGGTCCGGGTGATCCCGACTTGCTGACCTTTCGCGCCCTGCGCCTGATGCAGCGCTGCGACGTGGTGCTGTATGACCGGCTGGTCGGGGACGAGATCATGTCGCTGGTCCGCCGCGACGCCGAGCGGATTTATGTAGGCAAGATGGCCAAAGACCACACGATGCAGCAGGAAGCTATATCCGATCTGATGGTCAAACTGGCCAAACAAGGCAACCGGGTGCTGCGGCTAAAGGGCGGCGATCCGTTCATCTTTGGCCGTGGCGGCGAAGAGATCGAAAAGCTGGCCGAACATGGCGTCGGGTTTCAGGTGGTGCCTGGCATTACCGCCGCCGCAGGCTGTGGCGCTTATGCGGGCATTCCGCTGACCCACCGCGACCACGCGCAATCCTGCACCTTTGTCACCGCCCACGGCAAAGACGGTATGCTGGCCCTGGACTGGAAAAGCCTGATCCGCGCCGACCAAACGGTTGCCGTCTATATGGGCCTGTCCAACCTGCCAGCGCTGGTGGCGGGGGCGGATAATGCCGGCGTGGATATGTCGACCCCGGTGGCGGTCATCCAAAACGGCACCCGCGACAATCAGGTGGTGGTGACCGGGCCCTTGTCGCAGATTAACGCTCTTGTGCGCGACGCACAGATGAAAAGCCCGGCGATGATTATCATCGGTAGCGTGGTCAGCCTGCGAGATCAGCTGAACTGGACCGGCCAAGCCAGCGGCAGTTCGGCGATGAACCTGTCATCCACCACCACACCTGATGTGCTGGCGCGGCAATAATGCGGTACGGGAGGGTTTGTGCAGCATTGCCAGCCCGCCCAAACTGCGCCACCTTGCCCCTATGACTCAGCCAAACCCTACCGGCCCAAACCCCACCGGCCTTGACGCTTATAAACCCGCCGAGATCGCGCAGCTTGTGGAAAACGCAGGCGTCGCCAAGGCGCGGTTGGGTGTACTGCAAACCCTGACCTTGGCGGTTCTGGCCGGGGTGTTTATCGGCTTTGGCGGCGCGGCCTATACGATGGTGATGACCGGCACCGACCCCGGCTTTGGCCCGGCGCGGTTCTTAGGCGGGCTGGTGTTCTCACTGGGGTTGATTCTGGTGATTGTCGGCGGGGCCGAACTGTTTACTGGCAATGCACTGATGACCATGGCGGCGGTTGACCGCAAAATCAGCGTGGCGGCACTGCTGCGCAATTGGGGCGTTGTGTTTGTCGGTAATGCCATCGGCGCGGTCGGGCTGGCCGTGGCCTTTGGCATGACCGGCCTGCTGGACGGGCCGATGGGGGCCAAGGCCGCTGCCATTGCCGAGGCCAAGATCGCCCTGCCGCCGCTTCAGGCGTTTATGCGCGGCGTGCTGTGTAACGCGCTGGTCTGCTTGGCGGTCTGGCTAACCTTTGCGGCACGCACCGCCACGGGCAAGATTTTGGCGATCATCTGGCCGATATCGGGGTTTGTCCTGCTGGGGCTGGAACACTCGGTCGCCAATATGTACCTGCTGCCCCAAGGCGCACTGGCCGGAGCAACCCTGCCCCTGACCGGCGTGATCAGCAACCTGATCTGGGTCACGCTTGGCAACATCCTGGGCGGTGCAGGCGGTGTCGCGCTGGCCTATCGGTTCGCCTATCGCCCGTAGGGTGTGCTTTTAGCGCACCTTTGACGGGCGGGACTCGAAAGGTGCGCTAAAAGCACACCCTACGGACTCTATTCCGTTACCGTCAGCCCCAGCATTCGCCAGACCTGCATACCGCCACGGTAATAATGGATACGCTCCGCCGGGTATCCGGCGTCGATCATCCAGCGCGCCGCTGTCGGCGATTGCCCGCACCACGGACCGTTGCAGAACAACGCCACCGGGACCGCATTGTCGCAGGCAAACCCGTCAAAATCGATCTCGCAGCCCAATTCGTCCAACCTGTCGGCAGCTTCGGTATAGGGGATATTCAGCGCGCCGGGAATGGACCCGGTCAGAAAATTCTGTTGCACCCGGCTGTCGATCACCATCGCGTCCGGGTCCGCCAGCATCGCCAGTAATTCCAGCTCTCCGATTGTCACCACCCCCGGCGCGGGCGCCATTGGCTGGATGCAGAATGGCGGACAGGCGCGCGAGGTCAGCGCCCAGTTGCCGCTGACCGTGTTGGCGTTGTCCTGTATCCGGCCAATCTCAACCGGGCCGGACTCGGTCGGCACCGTGACCGTCGCAACATCGCGCTGGATATTGACCGGATCGGCCAATACTGGTCCCGCCAGCGCCACCATGACGGCGCTGGTCAACAATCTCAGCCAGCCACCCATCTTAGCGCACTACATGAACCGCACAGGCGGAATGGCGCACGATCTGCGCCGCAGTCGATCCCAGCAGCAAATCCTGCATGCCCGGGCGATGCGAGGCGACGATGATCAGGTCGGGTTTGTTGGTCTCGGCCCAATCCAGGACCGAGCGTCCGGAATGGCCCTCGATCACCACACCGACGCCGCCCGGCACCGTTGCGGCCATATCGTCCAACTCGCTCTGGATCGCGGCGCGCACTTCGATCAGATAATCGACCGGCATATAGGAAATCGCATAGCCCGGGATATGTTCGACCACATGCAACAACGTGATCTTCGCGCCCTGTGTGGCCAGCAATTTCGCCAGCTTCAGTGGGGCTGACACATCGCGCTCAGCGTCAAAGGCAATTGGAACAAGGATATTGTGATACATCTGATGTCTCCCGTTTCAGGTCTGGATCATTCTGCGTTGACGCGCAGGCGCTGACCTTGATCCATGTCAGTTGGCAGATGCAAGGGGTTTGTGGGTCGGATGCGCGGCCGCCGTCAAGGCCGGGGCGCTATGCGCCGCATAACGGCGACCAATCCCTTAGCGATCTTTCTGGACTTACGTAAAAGCAACGTCAATCGACGTCACCGGCCCACACCAGTCCTTCATCGGGAGCTGAGATGCCGTACCGCAGCTTTCGCATTCCTGCCGTTCTTCAATGGCGCAGCATTTTTGCCAGTTGGATGGCGGCAACCTGGACAAACCGACCTGATGCAATTGCGTCGGAAACTCATGTGCGACTTGGAACCCACACGCCAAGGCAGCATCGAACGTGTCGCGGTGCAGCGCAATTCGTTATGCAAGCGTCGGAAGACGCTAATTTGGCGAGTGATCAGCAAGTCACGCTACTATTTTGCATCTTTGACCCGCCCAAGTGCGGATTCAAGAATCCCTTCGGCCCTTTTCAACCCATCTGCGTCCATCTTGGACGGGTCGAGTTCGAGGGTCAGACCGTGATTCTGGTGCAGTATATAGCCGTCTGATTGCTCTTCGCTTTCGCGCATGCCGTGCACCCTAAATGTCCTGATAGGGCGTTGGAAGCCCTTGACCTTGATCTGTGCGACTTCGTCAGCCGACACCAAGTCTTTGACCAAAGAATGGGTTTCGTTTGCCAGAAGAATGCTGCCTACATCTGCAGCGCTTTCCAGTCTTGCAGCCAGATTCACTTGGGAACCGATGATTGTATAATCCATCCGCTCCTCGGATCCAAAGTTGCCTACGGTGCAATAGCCTGTGTTGATCCCCACACGCAGTTCAAAGCCGCGTTCAAGCCCCAGGTCCAGCCATTCCTTGTGGAGTTCGCGGGCCCGTCGTTGCATGGTCAGCGCCATGCGCACACATTGTTCGGCATCCTCTTTGGCCCCGCGGGTTTCAGGATCTCCGAAGTAGACAACAATCGCGTCCCCGATGAACTTGTCGATCGTTCCGCCATGGGCCATTGCAATATCGGACATCTCGGTCAGATAACTGTTCAGAAGCGTCGTAAGCTCCTCGGATTCCATTTGCTCCGTGATTTCTGAAAACCCAGCAATATCGCTGAAAAATACCGTTAATTTACGCCGCCGAGACGAAATTGCAGCCGGTTGTTTCCCGCGAATGATCGACTCGACCAGTTGAGGCGAAAGGAACTTTCCGAGCTGGGCAGAAAGGTTTTCCATCACTTTCGACCTTTCCATTTCGGTCTCCAGCGTTTGCAGAGAAATCTGTACTTCGGAAATAGTATTTCGCCAACCCTGTAAGGCCAGATACCCCAGCCCGACAACTATTCCCGCTATTATGATTGTAAGAGGCAGAACCGGTAGAACACGATGTTCGTACGCCATGAAAAATGTCGGTACCAGAATAATGGTACTGTAGCTGATCGAAACCCTTGGCATCGAAGCTGACATCGCGACAGCGGCGGTGCAGGTGAAGATCATCGCCCATAACAAGACGATCGCGTCCACTTGTCCGAGCACAGGCATCAAGGAAAAAGAAACTCCCGCCCAGACCACAGCCATTAACACCGCATAAAATTCGATAAGTCGAATATGTCGTTGATCGACAAACTGAGGCCTCGGACGCTTACTAAGCCGAAGGTTCGAGCGCAGGATCGGTACCGTGAAAAGCAACTTGGCCGCCAGTAAGTATTTCGCCGGACCGGATATGATTTCCTCGGCACTCATGGCGAGAATGACAAGTACCATTGTTACGTTGCCGAAAACCGACCCCAACTGATATTGCCGGTTCTGCACAGACTGTACGATCCGCAGATGGGCCTGGAGGTTTTCCGGGAATTTATGGAGCTGCTCGAATAGGGCCAAGTTTTTGACTTGCTGGTCGTCGTCCATAGCAAACTCCGCAGCCTCCCTGACCGGGCTGAATTTCACCATGAACGCATGCGCAGACGTCTTTGGCAAACTTTCAGTTACATCCTGCACTGTCCTGCACTGTCCTGAGGCCCTTCCGGGTTCCGGCAACACGAAAAATAACCCGTCATTTCGGGTATGTCAAAGGGGTCGCGCCAAGAGTCGCTGGGCAAAATCGCCGCCCTTATCGGCGACATGCTTCTAGTGCCCTGTCAGGCCGGGAATGGCGGCTTTTGCTGTCAAGAAGTGAGGGCCGCGCAACGGCGGGGAAAGTCCGCTTTCGGCCCTTCGTGCCAGACGCAATACTCGGACAGAAGACCTGACAAAGCCCCAGACCCAACATCCCACACTCCCGCACAGTTACCGGGTCCTGAACCTAGTCGAAACTGCCGACAACATCATACATCACCGGCTCGAAACTGCGGCACAGCTCGTGGATTTTGCGATTGCGGGCGCGCATCTCGTCGCTGCGCAGCATCGCCTGGAAATCCTCGCGCCGGGCCCATTGCGAATAATTGGCGATCCGGGTCTGGGCGTCGTTCACATGTAATCCGGCGGCGATGAACCCCGGCTGTTTGGAAATGAACGCGGCATAGGCGTCCGTCAGCGCGTCCAGCAGGTCCTGACAGGTGCCGGGGGTCATCTCGAATGTGGTGATAACGGTCTGGACGTTGGCGTCTTTGGATATGGTTGGCATCGGGTCCTCCCTGACTGTTGCACACAAGCCTACCACAGCCGTCGATAATTCGAAGACCTTTCGGGCGGTAATAATCCGTTAACCAAGCTTTCGGATGCTGGCGGGGGAAGGGTGAGTGATGCGAGGTTTCCGGGCCGTAATTTGGACCACACTGATGATCTGCCTGACCGCCGCGCAGCCTGCCCGCGCCGGCGCCTGGCTGCGTGATCCCGGAACCGGATTTTTTTCGGTCACCAACACGATGCGCAACGTTGCCGGGCCATCAGCCTATGAAACCAGCCTATATGCCGATTATGGCCTATGGCCACGCCTGTCCCTAGGGCTGGATATCAACGAACGCCCCGGCATCACCGGACATGCGATGATCTTTGCCCGCCTGCCACTTGGACAGACAGACCGGCGCACCCGATTCGCCATGGAACTGGGCGTTGGGGGGTCCCATTGGAAAGGTGACTGGAACCGGATGGCGAAATCAACGCTGTCCATTGGGCATAATTTTACCAGCCCTTGGGGTGCGGGCTGGCTGAATATCGACGCGGCCGTCGAGATGCGCAGCCTTGCCCCCGACCCGATCTATAAACTGGACGCCTCGTTTGGCCTGGCCTCGACCCACCGTTTTGCCCCGATGTTACAGCTGGAAACCACACATATCCGCAGCAAACCGATCAGCTGGGCGCTGACCCCAAGCGTGGTGTTCAAAGGGCGCAACAATTTGACCTGGCTGGTCGGGGTCGAGGTTAAATCGGCCCTACAAACCAGCCTTGGGCTGAAACTTGGGCTTTGGCGCCAGTTCTAAAACGCGGGCGCGGGCGCAAACCCATAAAGGGCCGCGCAATTGCTGCGCGACCCTGCGGTTTTCAGGCCATCCGGGCATCCGGGATGAAAGGTTCCCGGTTACGTGTCGATCCGCACACTCACCGCGACTTCGCCGCGTACCGCCTCTTCCCAGACCAGCTTGATCTGATCCTTCGACGATCCCTGCTCGGTCAGCACGTAAGGCATCGAATAGACGGTAGACGACTGGCTGTTGCGAATTTTGTCCATCGCCACAATCGAGTCCACCCCGCGCGCCTGCCCGCCAAACGGCAACTCGCCATTCATGTCGATATTCCAGGTCTGGGCCACGCTGCCCTCAGAATGGCGCACCCGCAGCGGGTTGGATACCTGCGCGTCAACGCTGTGATAAGTGTTGCCCTCAAACGTGATGTGTTTGGACTTGGAGAAATCCAGATCGGAAAAGCTGGTATCAACCCGCTCGGCTCGGTCTATCGACCCGTTGATCGACCGGAACCTGTTGCCGGTGACGCTGACCCCGTTCAGAAAATGCCCGTTGCCATGCGGCTTGACCACGATATAGCTGAACCACGACGCCACATTGCCTGACAAAAAGATATTGTCGGAAATGCCCATTGCGCTAAAGGAAAATCCCGATGTGAAATCCGGCGACGGATCATGCTCGTTGGTCCATTCGATAAAACAATTATCCACATAATTTCCAGCAATCGTCGAACTGGTATAGGTGCCGATAATGACCAACCCGGCCGTTCGCACCCCGCCCGACACATTGTCCCCCTGGAAAAAGTGGTTCCCCAGAACCGAGCTGTTGCTGCCCGACAACAGCGCAAAATGCCGAAACTTGGTCGCCCGGTTGTTGCGCAGCTTGACGTCATTGGCATTGGCATTCAGCACAATAGACACCCGGTCCGCGACATTCAGCGACTCTTCGGCAGACAGGAACTGACAATTGTCGATCAGCATCCCCTGACAGCCTTCGCCAATCGACGTGATCCCGCGATCTTTGGGGCGGGTGATAAAGCAGTCGCGCAGATTGAATGTCAGACCAGACGGCGACAGACGGATTGCGCTGCACAGGCTGTTGCACTGAAACTCGATATTCGCCATGGCGAATTTGCTCAGCTGGCTGAACCCGCTGAAATCCAGCAGGTATTTGAATTCCCGAAAGGTGAAATTCTGGGTGCCCGCCGCATCGTAAAGCGGCGCGTTCAGCGTGATCCGGCCCGCGCCCACATTCTTGGCCATAACGTAAATTTCCCGCCCAACGCCTGCCCCTTCGACCAGGGCACCAACCGGCACATTGGCGATATTGCTCACGTTGCTTAATGTACGCGCGTCATTTGTGTTGTATGTGGCCTGCGACGTCACCACTGTGTTGTCCCAGACCGAGCTGCCGCTGGCCTCTAACTGGCCATTGCGGATGACCCGCCGGGTGGCATAAGACCCCTTGTTGGGCACCGCCGCCTGCATGTCGATGGGCGCGGTTACCGTCACTTTGCGCCCGCCCATATCCAGCGATTCATGATCCGCATTGTTCAGCAACGCCTGAAACGCCTTCTTAAAGGCCAGTTCTTCATTGCCAAACGCCTCGATATAGATCGGCAGATCGAACTGCTTGGTCAGCAGCAGCATCTTATCCGTGGGCATTGTCACCGTACCCTCGAACTCGACCTCAGAGTTGAAGGTCACGGTTTCGCCCAGGAAATACTCCCCCGCCGGAACCAGTACCTTGCGCCCGTCAGCCGCGTCATCGGCGGCTTCAAAGGCGACGGCATTGTCAGTGGTGCCATCACCAATCGCGCCGAAATCGCGCACATCAACAAGGCTTAGCATGTCGCGCAGGAAAACACTGGTGATGTCGGTGATCTCGATATCGTCAATCCGCACCACGCCGCCGGTCGCACCGGTCAGGTCCAGCCCGAAATGGCCAAACAGCGCCCCGGCGCCCCAGGCCATGTCGACCCCGCCGCGCACACCCGCCCCGACAATCGCCGTAACTTCGACGATCTGGCCATAGCTGGTCAGCGTTGTTGAGGTACCCACTTCGGTGACACTGCCGATATGCCCGCCCCCAGCGCCCCCGGCCCAGGCAGCAATGCGCACATTGGGCAGATTGCCACTGATCGCCTTGACGCGGGCCTTGATCTGCAAATAGCAGCCAGGCAACAGCGGAGTCTCCCCCATGTATCGCAGCTTTTGGGTGGCTGAGGTCTTTTGCAATTCCAGACAGCCGCCAAAATCCTGATCCGCAGGTACAAAGGCCGCATTTACCGCGCCATCGTAATCGTCCGAACCCGGCGTACCGTCGCCGCTTGACCAGACATCCAGCCCCCCCTCAAACGCCGGGGGCATCAGAAGTACACCGTCAGTGATTGCCTTGTTCATCAATTTCCCTTTCGCAAAACTGCCCGCGGGCTTGCTGCCATGGCGCGCAAATGTATCCGTGCCCGGGTCACACCCGAACGCAAAACTTGAGATATTCAATTTGGGTTAACGGGCGCTCACACCACCGTGACGGTGGTCTGGCCGAACGACGCAACAACCGTCCGTAGGGTGTGGGTTGGTGGGACCATGTGGAAGTCTGGTAAGGTGCGGGGGAAGCCA
>JBLINN010000136.1:0-10651 GCA_047639325.1 Paracoccaceae bacterium
TAAACCTCTTTGCGGTCCATCGCGTCGAACAGCGACGCGCGGGTGTTGTCCTTGGCCCAGACCGCCGCCAGCCCCGAGGCAACCATTTGCCAGGAAAAAATCTCGCCGTTTTCATTCTTCATAAACCGATGGCTTAGGCGTTCGGCAGAGGGTTCATAGCCGGCATGTTTGCCGAAAAAGTTGTTCTCTTCGGTGGTGGCCAACGATGTGTGGCTGTCGGTCGCGCCGATCTGGCCGAACTTATAGGGGTTGGTGCCGAACTTGGCCTCTAGCAGCATGCCGTTTTTCAGGGCTTCACGGGCGTATTCACCACCCAGCATGTCGTCAGTCTTGGCTTGCGACAAATCCAGATTGCCAACATCCCAAGTGCCGTAATCGGCAAATTCGTCGTCCGGGGACAGGAACGGGTGCGCCTCGCCATCGCCCTTGATCTGGGTAACCTCGTACATGCGTTCCCATTTGGCGCGTTGTTCGACATAGGCCTTGTCGATGGCGCGCCCGGTATATTGCGCATCCACCGGGAACATGATGCCGTTGGACAGGTTGCCGTTATGGGAAAATGCCATCGCGGCGCCGTTGGTCTTGGCCTCATAAGCCTCAAGATATTCGTACAGTTTCAACGGATCGGCGCTGCCGACAGGTTCCTGGGTGGTATAGGGCACCACCTGACGGCCACGATCGCCGTTGTCGCGGAAGATCACGTTGCGATGCAGGTTGGCGCCTGCGTGTAGCGAGGTCCACTCAAAGCCGATAAAGGTGGTGAACACCCCTGGTTCGTTGTACTTT
The DNA here is from genome assembly GCA_047639325.1 of Paracoccaceae bacterium. Taxonomy (GTDB): domain Bacteria; phylum Pseudomonadota; class Alphaproteobacteria; order Rhodobacterales; family Rhodobacteraceae; genus NVQY01. The sequence goes on from JBLINN010000136.1 coordinate 787, forward strand.
TCGGCGGCGTTGATCACGTCGTCCCAGATGGTGGCATAGCGGCGCGCACCGGGCGAATAGTTGGCGAACATGTCAGGGTCCATTTCACCCTGCGAAAACGTGGTGATCAGGTTCAGCGTGGCATCTACTGCCTCTTGGCCTCCGGCATTAAACGCCTTGGACCAACGCGCGCCTTGTTCGTATTGGGTAACGATTGGCGACGCGTCCAGAATGTCGGTGATCATCCCCATGCCGTCTGAATGGTCGGTGACCGCCAGCCAGTCGAGCGGTCGCGCCAGACGGACCGGTTGCCCGGAGGATGACGTGACCTGTTGCCCGCGGGCAAAGCGATAGGCCGCGTCCAGGCCCAGCCGGTTGCCAAACCCGCCTGCATCCATCGACAGGGCGGTGTGCAGATGGCTGTCGCCCCACAGGGGGCGTTCGGGGAAATTTCGGTCAACATAGGGCGAATAGGGGGTTTTCTTGGCAAAGAGCGGGTCAAGCTGACCTTCGTCGGCCATCATTTCCTGTGCCGAGAGTTGCGCGCCTTGAAACAGCAAAGCCGTGACGCAAAGCGTGGTGAATATCCGGTTTATCATGTGTTTCCCCCGTTTAAGATGCCCGCATAGTTGGCAGCAAACCTGAGGCTGGCATTCTTGCCAGACCAGACACCCTAGGGAAGAGTGTAGCACAATCAGCGCGTTGGCGTCTTGGTTTAATTTTGGGCATGGCAGTCAGACGTCTGTCAGACAGGTCGGGCGAACGCGGGCCTATTTGTCGTCGCGATCCGGAACCGGGTCATAGCCATCGCCGCCCAGCGGGTGGCAGCGCCCGATGCGCCGGGCCGCCAGCCAGCTGCCTTTCAGCGCGCCGTGCTTTTCCAGCGCTTCCAGCGCATAGGCGCTGCAGGTGGGCTGATAGCGGCAGTTGAACCCGACCCAGGGCGAAAAGATCAGCCGGTAGGCGCGCACAGGTAGTGCGAGTATATGGGCGAGGGGGGTCATTTAGGGCCTTTGGCTTGGCGCGCAGGAGGCGCGCGCGTGTCCGAGGCATATATAAGCGCGCCAAGCAATTACGCCACCCCGGCAGGGGCCCAGTGGCGCAATTCGTTTTTGGGCAAGCCGCTTATCATGCCCTTGCGGGCTTTCTTCGCTCTGTCTTCGCTGTGGCTGTTAGTATCCGCCTTTGCGGCGGCTTTCGGTCAGCCCGGCAATGCGGCCACCCTGTTTTGACGGATCACCGGGGAACAGCGTGTAGAGGTCTTTTTGCGAAATCTTTTCGCCCCAGGCCGCGCTCATCGCTTTGCCGATTGTGCGGGTGTTGGGTTGGGTCTGGCGGTTTTCGAAATATTCTTCGCGTAGATAATTGATCAGATCCCAGTGCTTGTCGGTCAGCGTGATGCTTTCGGCGGTGGCCATGACCTCGGCAAGCTCTTTGCTCCAGTCTTCGACGTTCAGCAGGTAGCCGGCGTCGTTGGTTTCGATTGTCTTGCCTTCAAATTCAAGTGCCATGGTGCTCTCCCTTTAGTGTTTATTGATCAGATCTGCATTTAATATTCAAATATCGTGATCTGTTATTTTTTTCAAGTCACCAGATAAGCCACCAGGAAATGTGATTTCCAGATGCCTGTGATGAACGACGAAAAAGCAGGGGAAAGGCGGTCAGGGGCGGCTTTGCGTATGGAACTTGTCAAGCGCGCGGCGCAGGTCGTTTTGCAAATCGGGGAAGGGGCGTTTGGCGGTGTCGTCGCGCCGACCAATCAGCACGTAATCCCAGCCAGCGTGGCCATGCTGTGGCAGGATCAGCCGGGCGGCTTCGCGCAGGCGGCGCTTGGCGCGGTTGCGGGCGACGGCGTTGCCAACTTTCTTGGAACAGGTAAAGCCGACGCGGATACCGGTGGCCTCGTCTGGGCTGCGTTTGCGGCCCTGAACCATCATGCCGGGGGTGCCCTGCCGTTTGGCCCGCGCCGCGCGCAGGAAATCCGCGCGTTTGCGCAGGATCGTCAGGGGCGGGGGCGGCGTTTCTGGCAGGCAAACGGAAACCGCCGGGGGCGTGTCCCCGCAGGCGGCATTGCCATCCTTGGGGGCCCTCGGCGGTATCATATCCGTCATCCTTGGGTCGGCTAAGGCTTTATGCGCTCAGCGACTTGCGGCCACGCGCGCGGCGGGCGTTCAGGATCTTGCGGCCAGCTTTGGTGGCCATGCGCGAGCGGAAACCGTGGCGGCGCTTGCGCACCAGGTTCGAAGGTTGAAAGGTGCGTTTCATCGCCCTGTACTCCAGTATGTCGGTCGGGGTGCGCGCGGAATCGCCCATGCCCGGATGTGTTCGAAGCCGTCATCTAATAGGGGTTGGGAGGTAAGTCAAACCCTGCCAGCGCTGAATTGGTCGGTTTTTGCAACATATTCGGCGCGGCTTTTGCGGTAAATGTTTCATTCCGGCAAGATGCGACCAAGATGCAGCCAGATTCCTCACGAAAAGGGCAGGGCGTTATCAATGGCACGTGATCGGTCTGTTGCTTTGCTCGTACCAGAACCAGATTGAGCGTACCACATCCCCCTAACCCCGGCGGACCCACTTGATGACGGATTTACCCGATATGCCCAAACGCTCGCTGGCGCGATATGTGCCAATCACCGTCATTGTGATGGTCGCGCTGATTGGTGCGTTTACCCTGCGCGACTATCTTAGTTTCGAAGTGTTACGCGACAATCGCGAGGCGTTGCTGATGTTTCGCGATGCCAATTATCTGGCCACGGCGCTGGTGTTTGTCGCCGTTTACGTGGCCATCGTGGGGTTTTCCCTGCCCGGGGCGACCATTGCCACGCTGACGGGTGGCTTTTTGTTTGCTACCTTTCCCGGCGCGCTGTTCAACGTGATTGGCGCCACAACCGGTGCCACGCTGATCTTTCTGGCGGCCCGTTGGGGGTTTGGCGCGCGACTGGGGGCCAAGATAGAGGCCAGTGACGGTACAGTGAAGCGCATCAAAGACGGGATCGACAATAACCAGTGGTCGATGCTGTTTCTGATCCGACTGGTGCCCGCGGTGCCGTTTTTTGTCGCCAATTTGCTGCCCGCGTTCCTTGAGGTGCCGTTGCACCGGTTTGTGATTTCCACGTTTTTGGGGATCATTCCGGGGGCGGTTGTCTATACTTCGGTTGGGGCCGGATTGGGCGAGGTGTTTGCCCGTGGCGAAAGCCCGGATCTGGGGGTGATCTTTGAGCCCTCTATTCTGTTACCGATCCTTGGCTTGTGCGCGCTGGCGGCGCTGCCGCTGGTGATCAAGGCCCTGCGCGGCGGAAAGTCCCTTTGATGGAACAAATTAAGACTGAACTGTTGGTTATTGGCGCGGGCTCTGGTGGCTTGTCCGTCGCCGCCGGGGCCAGCCAGATGGGGGCCGATGTGGTCCTGCTGGAAGGGCATAAGATGGGCGGCGATTGCCTGAACTATGGCTGCGTGCCGTCCAAAGCGCTGCTTGCCAGTGCCAAGGTTGCCTATGGCCTGGGCCACGCCAGCGCTTTTGGTGTCGGCGATGTGACCCCGCAGGTGGATTATGCGGCGGCCAAGGATCACGTGGCGCAGGTGATTGCGCAAATTGCTCCGATGGACAGCCAGGAACGGTTCGAAGGCTTTGGCGTGCGGGTGATCCGGGAATTCGGAAGTTTCCTGTCGCCCAAGCAGGTGCAGGCAGGCGATCATATCATTACTGCGCGGCGCATCGTGATTGCCACAGGATCGTCGCCCTTGGTGCCGCCGATTCCGGGGCTGGACAGCGTGCCGTTTGAGACCAACGAAACCCTGTTTGATCTGCGCGAAAAGCCCGGGCATCTGCTGATCCTGGGCGGCGGGCCCATTGGGATGGAGATGGCGCAGGCGCATATTCGGCTGGGCTGTAAGGTGACAGTGATCGAAGGCGCCAAGGCGCTGGGCCGGGACGACCCGGAGATGGCGGCGGTGGTTCTGGACGCGTTGCGCGCCGAAGGGGTTGAAATTGCCGAGGGCGCGATGGCCGCGCATATCAGCGGGCAGGCGGGGGCGATCGACGTTCAGGCGCAGGATGGTCGGGTTTTTAGTGGCACGCATCTGCTGGTAGCCTTGGGGCGCAAGACCAACACGGATCGGCTGAATCTGGACGCGGCCGGGATCGAGACCACCCGCGCCGGGATCAAGGTGGATGCCAGCCTGCGCAGCAGTAACCGGCGGGTCTATGCCATTGGTGACGTGGCGGGTGGGCTGCAATTTACCCATGTGGCCGGGTATCATGCCGGGGTGATCATCCGGTCTGCGCTGTTTGGGTTGCCGTCAAAGGCCAAGACGGCGCATATCCCCTGGGCGACTTATACTGACCCGGAACTGGCCCAGATTGGCCTGACCGAGCCGCTGGCGCGCGCGCGACATGGCGACAAGCTGGAAGTCGCGCGGTTTGATTTCCACCATAATGACCGCGCCATTGCCGAGCGTAAAACAACCGGTTTCATCAAGGTGATGGTGGTCAAAGGCCGCCCCGTGGGGGTGTCGATTGTCGGCCATCAGGCGGGCGAGCTGATCAATCTGTGGTCGCTGGTGATCGCCAATCGCCTAAAGATGGGTCAGGTCGCTGCTATGGTTTCGCCCTATCCGACGATTGGTGAGGTTAACAAACGTGCCGCCGGTGCCTATTTCTCTCCCAGACTGTTTGATAACCCTACGGTCAAACGCGTGGTCGGGTTTGTTCAGCGATGGATTCCCTGACCCCAGAAAGGGCAGCATGCTGAATACGCTATCGGGCCGGTTCCTGATACTGACCACGGTCTTCGTCATGCTGGCCGAAGTGCTGATCTTTGTGCCGTCGATTGCCCGGTTCCGCGAAGATTACCTGTCGGCCCGACTGGAACGGGCGCAGATCGCGTCACTGGCGCTGCTGGCAGATGACATGCTGTCCGACGAGCTGGAGGCCGAGCTGTTGGAGAACGCCGAGGTGTTCAACGTGGTGATGCGCCGGGACGAGGTGCGCCAGCTGATCTTGTCGTCACCGATGCCGATGCCCATCGCCGCCACATTCGATCTGCGCGACCCCGGCGCGATCATGTTGATCCGCGACGCGATGTCCCGGCTGTTCACGCGCGAAAACCAGATGATCCGGGTGATCGGGGCGCCGGTGCGTCAGGCGGGCCTGCTGATCGAAGTGACGATGGAAACCGCGCCGCTGCGTATGGCGATGATAGATTATGGCTTGCGCATTTTGATCCTGTCGGCGGTGATTTCGATCTTTACAGCCGTCTTGCTATTTGCCGCTGTGCAAAGGTTTCTGGTGCGCCCGATCAAGGGGGTTGTCGGCTATATGCAGCGCTATGCCGCCGCGCCAGAGGATGCGCGCGGCATTATCACGCCCAGTGCCGGGGTGATCGAACTGCGCGAGGCCGAAGAGGCGTTGTTTCAGCTACAGACCGAACTGACGCATGCGTTGAAACAAAAAGAACGGCTGGCGCAGTTGGGCGGGGCGGTGGCCAAGATCAGCCATGATTTGCGCAATATCCTGACCAGCGCGCAGCTGTTTACCGACCGGATTGAGGCCAGCGAAGACCCGCTGGTCAGCCGCCTGGCGCCCAAACTGGTCAATTCAATCACCCGCGCGGTGTCGTTATGTGAAAGCACGCTGGCTTTTGGGCGCGCCGAAGAACCGGCCCCAACCCTGACAATGTTTCCCTTGTCCGAGGTCGTCACCGACGTGCTGGACAGCGAACAACTGGCCGCCCCGGAAACCTGTGTGACCCTGTCGCAAGACATCCCGACGCATTTGACAGTACGCTCGGACCCCGAACAGCTGTTCCGGGTGATCCTGAACCTTGTGCGCAACGCCCGGCAAGCGATTGTGGCGTCGGGTACGTCAGGCCTTATCCAAGTCGCCGCCACCGAGGATGCCGAGGCTTGGTGGATCACCGTTAACGACACCGGCCCGGGCCTGCCTGCGCGTGCCCGCGAGCATCTGTTCACCCCGTTCCAAGGCGGCGTAAGCAAGGGGGGATCGGGCCTGGGGCTGGCGATTTCCGCAGAACTGGTCCGCGGCCATGGCGGCACGCTGGAGCTGAAGCGCACCGGCGATGATGGCACCTGCTTTGAGATTTGCCTGCCCAAGGGCGATGGCACGATGTAGCTGCGTTTTGTGGGTTGCCAAGGGATGGGCCAATGTCTACATGCCTGTTCTCAAGTGGACCGATAGCTCAGCTGGATAGAGTACCTGACTACGAATCAGGGGGCCGGGGGTTCGAATCCCTCTCGGTTCACCACTTTTCCCCCAAGAAAAAGCTAGAAAACAGTAACTTAGAGTAGTTGCTGATTTCTGCTTTTGTATGGCAATCACATACTGTGCCAAAAAATGTGCCGGTTTCAATTTCCGGCTGGGACCTACTGTTTTGCCGCCCGGTTCGGGGCTGGTTTGGCCTTTTCCATTGTGTTGGCGGCTGCATACGTGGCGTATTTCTGCGTCTGGGTGGAGGTGTGGCTAAACAATTAAGACGCCTCCACCTCGTGCTTCTTTGGTTTGTCTTTACAGGTGCTTTCCAAGGCCATTTTGGCGTTCTTGGGTTTATTGCAAATCTCCTTTGTGGGACCATTTTGGATTGTGGGGGTCGCTCACGGTTAAAGACAGAACCGGTCTTTGGTCCTGCCGGTAATGGATATCTTGTTCTCTGACTTTCCGTATTCAACCGCGGCTTCCCTGAGGTCTTTGGGCCGGGATCAGAGCAGGGCGAAAAGCGAGACTTTGACGCTGGACGCCAACCGTGACCCGGTGCCGACAAATAGCGTTCGGTTCACCCATTCATACCGCGCGTCGCCGGTTTCTAATCGGGCATGGGTGCGCATGTAGTACGAATCCGGTGCAACCTCTTCGCCACGGGCGAGGGCGGCGATGATGTCAGGTGGGCCGTGGCGCAAGCCATAGTTCAGGATCTCGATCGTCGCACCGTCATGGGTTTCCATCGCGTAGCGGGTATCAAGCTGGGCGACACCGCTGGCAAAGATCGTTTGCCAATCCGCGCCAACATCCAGAATCCGCCCCTGCAGCCGCGGCCCGGTCACGGTGCCGCCGATGATCGGGATGATCCGGCGTTGTCCGGCGCGCCCCGCGCCCAATTCGCGAATTGGGGCAAGGTTGACGATAAGGTCGCAGGCATGTTCCAGCTTGGGGGCTGCGGTCATGGGCATCTCCGGTGTTTTTGCGCGATGGTTGATAGCGCTGGGCAAGGCTAGCGTAGATTTTGATTTCTGGCCAATTGTTCGCTGGCGCCCGCGCGTTGCAGACCAACCGGTTTTTGCGCGAAAAGGTCGGCAGGACCGGCCTGGTCGGGCGGCTGGTTTTTATGTCAGCAGCGACATCTGCCTTAGAAAGGGGCAAATGCGACGGCGACACAAATGGGGATACCAACAGAGTCTGCATGGTGCTTTGAAAGTGGAAGGCACTGTGCAAGTATCCAAATCACGAAGACTTGAAAAAAGACTGATAACCCATTGGGAGGGAAACATATGCTAAAACGTCTGGTAACACCTTTTGCCGCTGGAATCTCGGCGGCAGTGCTTTCTGTCACGGCGGTCTACGCTGATGTCCAACTGACCTATTCATCCTGGTTGCCATGGACGCACCCGGTGAACACGCATGTTTATATCCCCTGGATGGAAGCGGTCGAGAAGGAAAGCGAAGGGCGGATCACGTTCAAGCGCCTGCCGAAACCTGTCGCGTCGCCGCCTGCGCATCTGGATGCGATTCGCACCGCTCAGGCCGATGTGGGCATGTCGGTTCATGGCTATTCGCGCAACCAGTTCACCCCGTATATTTTTGCCGAATTCCCTTTGCTGGGGGACAGCGCCGAAACAACGTCGATTGCGCTGCAGCGTACACATGACAAGTTCCTGTCGGAAATGGACCTCTACAAAGGTGTTCATCTTATTGGTGTGAACATGCACGGTCCCGGCCAGGTGCATCATTCAAAGATGAATGTCACCAAGCCCTCGGATTTCGAAGGTCAGAAAATCCGCACCGGCGGTCCGATCCCGCTGGCAATCGTCGAGGCCTGGGGCGGTGTTTCGATTCGCCAGCCTGCGCCGAAATCCTATGAGATCCTGTCGTCGGGCATTGCCGACGGCATCACCTTTCCCTATGAAAGCCTGCCCAGTTTCAACATCACCGAACTTGTGCCCTTTACCACCTTCATGCCCGGTGGCTGGTACAGTTCAAGCCATTACCTGATCATGAACAAAAGCGCCTATGACAAGCTGTCTGGCGAAGACAAGGCCGTGATCGACAAGCTGTCGGGCGAGGCCTATGCCAAAATGGCTGGCAAGGGTTGGGACGAGATCAACAAGATCGGATTCGACACTGCCACTGCGGCCGGTAACTCGATCGTCGAAGCATCGGACGAGCTGAAGACCGCACTGGAAGTTCTGAACCAACAATTCATCGCCGACTACGTGAAAGCCGCCGGAGAATTTGAAGTGGACGGTCAGGAACTGCTCGACTTCTTCAAAGGTGAAGTCAGCAAATTGTCGTCGATGTAATCCAGACGGGAACACCCATTGGAACCGATAAACTCCACGCAGGCCGCGGACTATGTTCGCGGCCTAACCCCGCTCAGTCGACTTCTTGCGGGTCTGGCCTGCATCATCCTGTTTACGATGATGGCGCTGACCTTTGTCGACGTGATCGGCCGTTATCTATTTCTGAAACCAATCCCTGCGGCCTATGAAATCATCTCGCTTTTGATGCCAGCGATCATTTTCTGTGCCCTGCCGGTGACCATGATGCGCGAAGGGCATGTCACGGTTGATTTGCTGGATTCGTTTGTTCCGCGCCCGCTGGCCCGGGTTCAGGGGGTGATCGTCAACCTTGTCAGTGCTGTGGCCCTTGGCCTTGTCGCCTGGCGGCTATGGGTCAAGGCGATGGACGACTTGAATTACGAGTCTGTCACAGACGAGCTGTTGTTGCTGATGTGGCCATTTGGCATGGGCATGGCATTTCTTTGCGCGCTTGCGACACTGGCAGCCATCGTCAATGCATGGCAGTATTTTACCGGGCGCAAGACCCGCGCATGAGGCAATTATGACCGAAGCACTAATAGGCCTAGCGGCCCTTCTAATCCTGGCCTTCATGCGCATTCCGATAGCCATCGTGATGATCATCGTGGGCTATGCGGGCATGGCATGGGTTCTGAACCCGGTGGCTGCGCTGTATAACGTGGGCCAGACCGCCTTTGACGCGGCCATCAATTATGAATTGTCGGTGGTGCCGTTGTTTGTGCTGATGGGCAATTTCGTGGCCCGCGCGCGTCTTGCGGCCGAGCTTTATAATGCCTCTAACGCGTTCCTGGGCCACCGCAAGGGCGGGTTGGCGATGGCCACGGTTGTTGCCTGTGGCGGCTTTAGCGCGATCTGCGGGTCATCGCTGGCCACTGCCGCCACCATGTCCAAAGTGGCGATGCCGTCGATGCGGCGGTTCAACTATTCGGATGCGCTGGCCACTGGGTCGATTGCGGCGGGCGGTACGCTTGGCATTCTGATTCCGCCTTCGGTGATCCTGGTGATCTACGGCATCCTGACCCAGCAAAGCATCGGCAAGCTGTTTGCCGCAGGTATTCTGCCCGGTCTTGTCGGCGTGCTGTTTTATCTATTTGCGGTGCGCTACACGACCTGGCGTCGGCCAGAATCTGGCCCCGCAGGCGAACGCCAGGACTGGAACCAACGCTGGCGGGCCCTGTCGCAGGTCTGGGGCGTTCTTATGCTGTTCGTTCTGGTGATGGGCGGGATCTATGGCGGGATTTTCAGCCCGACCGAGGCCGCCGGAATTGGCGCCGTGGGGGCGTTTCTGTTTGCCCTGTTCCGGCGCGCCCTTAGCTGGAAGATCCTGTTTGTGATCCTT
>JBLINN010000137.1:0-10602 GCA_047639325.1 Paracoccaceae bacterium
GGTCCACCGGGTCGGTCCAATCCCGGTCATCACTGTCATCGACCTTTTCCACCACGGGCCACAGATCTACCCGCCCCGGCAGATCAGATTTGAACGCCCTGTGCTGCGCATCCACATGAAATCCGGCCTCGGCGCGTCCGGTGAACACCAGATCAACCAGCCGCAGAATGATTTCGGACGAGCGGAACGAATATTCCAGCGTCAGATCCTGTAGGTTGTCGCCGAACCCTTGCAGCCGGGTGCCAAATTCCGCCTGCATCCGGTCAAACGCTTGCGGGTCGGCGCCCTGAAAGGAATAGATTGACTGTTTCTTGTCCCCAACCACAAAAATCGTGCGTTTAATATCCGCGCGCGCGCCCATGCCGCTGGTGAATTCCTGGGCCAGTTTTTCGATCACGTCCCATTGCGCCGGGCTGGTATCCTGTGCCTCGTCCACCAGAATATGGTCAATCCCGCCGTCCAGACGGTACAAAACCCATGCCGCGACCGAAGGGTCGTTCAGCAACAGACGGGCCTTCAGGATCAGATCGTCAAAATCCAGCCAGCCGCGCAGCTGTTTGCGACGTTCATATTCCGGCAGAAAGGCGGCGGCAAAGCCGTGCAGCGCGCGGGATTTTTCGGCGGCCATCAACCCCAGCCGCTGACTGCGCGCAGTTTCAACGCGCATCATCAGCGGTTCGATCTGGTCCATCAAATCGCCATGCGCCGTGCGGACGGCTTTGGTTGGAAAAGACCCTATCTTGGCTGTAAACGGCTCTTTTGCGCTGACCCCTGTCAAGAACACCTGTTCCAGGATCGCCAAATCAGACAGGCCCAGTGTTTCGATCCGGGACAGGGCCTCTCCCGCTTTTTGATCCATTTTTCCACCGGTTGCCAATACCTCGCACAAACGGGGCAACAAATCTGCCTCGTCACCCAGGAACACCGATTTCAGCAGCGTGGCTTTGTCAAATCCGGCGGGCAAGCCAAAGATCGCCAGCAGATCATCCCAACTGCGCGTCGGATCAAACGCATGGCGTTTCTGCGTGATGGCGCTGGTCAGGTTGTCAAAACTGGTATCGGTGATATAGCGCGCCACCTCATCAACCAACCCGGCCTGCGGCCCATCGGCAAAATCTTCGGTAATTTCGGCGCGCAACAGGGCGGCGGCGCGGTCTTCCATCTCGGCAAATTGTGGGCTGACCCGCGCCTCTAGCGGGAACCGCCGCAAGAGCGAGGCGCAAAACGCATGGATCGTCTGAATTTTCAGCCCACCCGGCGTTTCCAATGCTCGCGCAAACAACGTGCGCGCCTGCCTCAATTGGCTGGGGTCGCCACAGTCATCTGCCCCTAGGTCGCGCAGTTCCGTTGTCAGTTTTTCATCCGGCAGCATCGCCCATTTGCCCAAGCGCTGAAACAGCCGGTTCTGCATCTCGCTGGCGGCGGCCTTAGTGTAGGTCAGGCACAGAATGTGCTGTGGCTGAACCCCGCTTAGCAACAGACGCGCCACCCGATCCGTCAGAACGCGGGTTTTGCCGGACCCGGCATTGGCCGCCAGCCAGGTCGACGCGTCAGGTCGCGCCGCCTGAACCTGACGTTCGGTGGCATCATTGCGCGGGGTCATGTCAGATCCTCGGGTGTTGGGCTGGTGGTGCGATCCCATTCGCCAAAACGGGCCAATTGATCAAAATCGCCAATATCAGTGTCTTTGTTCAACATCCTGCGTGCGGTAAATCCCTGATCAGGTTCCAGATAGGCGGCGATCAGGATGCGTAGATCGGCCCAGACTTTGGCGGGGGGTTCATCGGCCAGCGGTGCGGGTACATTTTTGATCGTACCGCCCAATCCGATGAACACCGCGGCCGCTACTTCGGCCGGATCAATATCCTTGAACCCGCCTTGTTCGGCCATCGCAGCCTCAATCAACAACTGCTTGTCGAACCGTGCCTGTTGCGGAGCAGAGGGGGGTACGCCGGTTTTGTAATCGTAGATCACCAGCCGCCCTTGGTCGTCCTGGTCAATTCGGTCGGCACGAGCGGTCAGGGTGAAATTCAGCGGATCAAGTGGGGATTTAGCGATTGCCTCGAAGGCAATTGGCCAGGCTGTTGCACGTCGCGCCCGTTCGTCTGCTAAAAATGCATCCGCAATCCGATCGATCCGGGCCAGCCACAGCCGTTGGGCCGTTGGCCATGGCACTAGCTCTGTCAGCTTTCGTTGGGACAAAGACATAAATGCGTCGCGGGTCAGAATGCCGGGGTCGTCCAGGCTGGATTTAACTAGGTCTTCCAGAATGTCATGTATCGCAATCCCACGCAGCAGGGCGTCTGGTTCCTGCACCAGCGGGTCCAGCGCCCGCAGGCGCAGCACATGTTTGGCGTAAATCGCATAAGGGTCGCGGATCAGCCGTTTGATTTCGGTCACTGACAGTTGTTTTGGCCGCGCGGTCACTGGTGGGCGCGGCGATGGGCGTAGCGCGGGCGGAAGGCGGGGCGCTGCATCAATCGCCCGGGCCCAATCCAACCAGGTGGCGCCACGTGCCAGCATATCGGCCAATACCTGTGGGCCACCTTGATCAGGCAGGCCGCCCAACAACCCCGTCAACCGATTCACCCAGCGCGACGGCACCGTTTCGGCATCATCCGACCGTATAGACCGGGTCAACCAGACCTCGGGCGCCGCGACGGCTTGCTGAAAATCATGCGCCGAAAGGCCAATCCGGCGTTCCGGCAGCAACAGCCCGGCATCATGGCGCATCTGACGGTTCAACCAGGGATCGGGACGGGGTGATTCGGGCCAGCTGCCTTCGTTCAGCCCGCCCAAAATCAACAGATCCGCCCCCTGAACCCGCGCCTCTAACGTGCCCCAGATCATGATAGAGGCATGGGGGGCGTCCCGGTCGCGGACCTCTTCGCCTGACAGCAACGCACCCAGCAGGTCCGCGAAATCGCGGGCGGACATGTCGCCACCATGGCTGGCCTCGGACTCGAGCGTGGTGATCACCGACAGGGCCTTTTGCCCGGCGTTTCGATCCCAAAGCGTGCCACTGCCGTCGGTCCCGCCCCCTGCCGCGATGATTTCGGCGAGGGTCCTTAGCCGCGGCACCCATGTCGACAGGGGTAAATCACCCCTGACCCACTGGTCGCAAAAGTTGCTGGCCAGCCATGCCATCCAATCGCCCGATGGCGGCGATTTCTTGCGTTCCGCATAGGCTCTGAAACTGGCGCTATCCGGAAAAGGCGGCCCATTTCGGCGCAGGTTCAGTTCCAGCTCGCGCGTTTGTAACAGATGGTCGCCCCGCCCGGCCCCGTCATGACATAGCGGATGTTTCAACAGCGCCAACAACATTTCCCCGGTCAGCCGACGGGTGAACAGCCCGGCAATATGACGCAGAAACCGCCCCGGAGGCGATAGGTGCAAGGGCGTCCCGGCGCTGTCATCGGGCAGGATATTCCAGCGGTCCAGCGTGGCGGTGACCTGACGGGTCAGCATCCTGTCCGGGGTGATCAGCGCCGCCGTCTGCCCGGTTTCCGCCGCTTGCCGCAAGCGTAACGCAATGGCCAGCGCTTCGGACCGGGGCGATGGCGCCTCGATCAGGGTTATGTCGGCGGTGGCTTGTGGCAGATCGGTCAGGTCCGGCCCCTCGGACATCCAGGCATCGGTTACCGGTGCCGGGCGCAAGGCCAGCGAAATCAAACGATTGCGGGCAGGTGCAGGGGGCGGTGTTGTGGCCCACGGCGTGATGTCGCCCGGCGTCAGATCCAGCAGCTGCATCAGCTTGCGGAACCGGAATTGCGGATGATCCTCGGATTGAATGGCGTCATCCAGGCTGGACCAAACCCCGGCGGGTTGGTCGAAATCATACCCCGGCAGCACCACCGCACCTTGTGGCAAACGGGCAATCGCCTGCATTAGCAGCAGCGTTGTGCCGCGCGACCCGGTTGACCCTGCCAGAATAACCGGATGTTGTGGCGGCGCGGTTTCCCAGCGGGAAATCAGGTTTTCCACAACCCGGCGCTGGCGGGCCTGTGCGTCCAATTCCCCTGCATCAGAGCCGGTAAATTGGTCGGCAATCCCGAAAAATGCCTGCGCCCGCGCCCAGTGGCCCGACATATCCTGAACATCCAACGCGCGGATGGTATCAGGCGAAACCCCCTCGCCCTGCATTTCCTCCATCAAGGCTGCCAGACTGTCAGCCAGATCATAAAGCGAGGCGCGCGCCGCCAGATCGGGTTGCTGATCCAGCAGTCGACCGATCAGTTGCGCCAACTCTAACCTACGACGCAGCGGTGGCACCGGTGGCGGTAGGTTGGCCATATCCCAACTTTCGCCAAGATCGGTCACCAGTGACAGCCGCGGCAGCAACCGGGCCGGACCTGCATCATACAGATCGCGAATCCGTCGGGCCATGCGCCGGGTGTTCACCACCAGATGAATGCGGGCCAACGCCTCGGGCGGGGCCGGGCCTAGGTGCGCGTCCAGTCCCGCCAAAAGCGCGCGGGGAAAATCCACGCCCGACGGCAAGGCGAAGACCCGGGGTTTCTGCGTTGGGTCAAACATTGTGATCCGCCAGCATTTGTTCGGCCAGCCCAATGCCGTCAGGGTGGCCAACATCGCACCAGCGCCCCGGATAGGGAATTGCATACAGCCTGTTGCACGCCAGCATTTTGTCCCACAGCAGGTTCAGAGAAAAGGCGCGATCGGGAATATCAGCCAGCCCGTCCGTTTTCACAATCTGCGCCCCGCAAAACACCAGTTCTGACCCGCGGCGAATGCGCCCGCTGGGGTCGGTGGAAAAATCCCCGTCGCCGGAATGGCCCACCGTTTGACCAACGGGGATACACATCAACAGCGCATCCATCCGCGACGGTTCCCACGCGGCGCGCAACAGTTCTAACGGGTTTGGTCCGGCCCAGATGGCATCCGGATTCAGCGTGTAAACCGGCCCACTGCCCAGCAACGGCAATGCCGCTTTTAGCCCGCCGCCGGTTTCCAGAATTTCCGGTTCAAGGGCGGTCACAACAGTGCTGTGTGGTGCCAGATGATCGGCCAGCATATCCGCCCTATAGTGCAGGTTTACCACGATCTTTTGGGGTTCAATCGCCGCGGCCAGTTTCAGCGCATGGTCGATAAGCGGCGTGTTCAAGACCCTAATAAGCGGTTTTGGCCGATCTTTGGTCAGTGCACCCATACGGGTGCCGAACCCGGCGGCGAACAGCATCAGGGCGGTAGGCTGGTCTGTCATCGTGGCATCAGCTTTTGCAGATTGGTGTCGGTGGGGTCCGGCAGGGTTTGGGCCAACATGTCAGACAATGGGGTCAGCGCAGGGTGTTTCAGGCCACGCATCAGGTGTGCCCAAACGCGGGGGATCAGGCGGATATAGTCAGGTTTGCCACGCGCAGCCGCCAGCCGGGTAAACACAGCAATAATGCGCAGGTTGCGCTGGACACCCAGCACGACATAGGCGGTTCGAAAGGCGGCGTCATCCACCCCCGTTTGGGTAATGTAATGGGCGATCATCTTTTGTTCGATGGCGGCGGGCACGTCGCGGCGGGCGTCTTGCAGCAGTGACACCAGATCATAGGCGGGGTGGGCCAGCATGGCATCTTGAAAATCAAGCAACCCAACCCGCGCCACGCCATGCCTTTCGGGCAGCCACAACAAGTTTTCCGCGTGGTAGTCACGCAGCATCATCACTGGCGGCCCTTGGGTTGTCTGATGCAGGATGTCTTGGAACACAGCCTGAAACCGGGTGGAGATTTCCGGCTCGGGCGTGCCGGTGATCCCTGCCAGATAGGTGTCAAACACCAGACTGGCCTGTTTGGCCATCAGCGGAGGATCAAAGGCGGTCAGATCCGGGCAAGGTATGTTGCGCAGGGCGATCAGAATATCTGTCGCGGCCGTGTACAGCGGGTCTTCCATATGCGGCGATTGGGGGATGACGCGGGCAAAAAGGTCGTCGCCCAGATCCTCTAGCAGCAAAAAACCAAGTTCCATGTCCTGCGCATAGATTTCCGGTGCACTTAACCCGATGGCGCGCAAATGGGTGGCAATCCGCACAAATGGGCGGGTATCCTCGCCGGTTTCGCCGGGTGCATCCATCAAGACAGCGGTTTTGCCCGATTGCCGGTCTGTCAGGCGTTCGTATCTGCGGTTAGACGCGTCCCCGGCCAGATTGGCGCGCTGGGCGGTCGCCCAGGCAGTGCAGGACAAAAACGTCTCGATCAGGGTACTGCGGTCAGGCGTCATTGGTCACGTGATCCAATAGTGATGACCATCTGTCTGCGGTCCATTCAAACACTGCCAGTCGCGTATCGTCGTCGTCTGAATCCGGCGAAAGTGTCAGGTTCAGGGCCTGTTTTGGGGCCAGTATGCCCAGGTTTTCGGGCCACTCGATCAGACAAATCGCCTGATCAAATGCGTCCACCAGGCCAAGCTCTTCAAGATCATGGGGCGAGGTTATACGGTAGAGGTCCGCATGCCAAACCTCGCCCACGCGCGTGTCGTAGGTTTGCACCAATGTGAACGTGGGCGAGGGCACGTCCTCGGGGGGCGTCATCAGCGATTGGATCAGATGCCGGGCAAAATGGGTTTTGCCTGCGCCCACAGGCCCGTTCAGCAAAATACAGTCACCGGGCACCAGTTGTGCACCAACACGCGCCGCAAGACGGGCTGTTTGGTCGGGCGAGGTTAGCTGGATTGAAAAGGGCGATTGGGTCATGCCCGTACAATGGCTTTGCCCTGTCCCGACCGCAAGCGGGTTCAGCCGTTTGGACTGTGCTCCAGCACTGGAATACCGGTGTCAACACCGAGCGCGGCCAACTCTGACGAAGTTCTGGCAAAGCTGACCATCGTCGCGCCGTTCTGGATTGGATAAACGTTGCAAATCAGGTCCTGGCCGGATTTCAGACTGATCCGCGACCACCAATCAGCGCGGTTTTCCCGCGTCGCCACAAAATCCCTGATCTCGCCCAGAACCGGCGTGGCCTGACAGCCATCTTGCCAGCTGCGCGTGGCATCCAGCACGGACATTTGGGCAAAACTGTTATCCGGATCGACCTCCCACATACTGCGGTAGGATGCGTTGGAAAACACCAGCCCGCCGCTTTCGGAAAACACCGCGATGGCGTCGTCCAGCCTGTCCAGGATTGCCTGATCCATTTCCAGATCTGACCGGAACCGTCGGGTCAGGGTGATTTCGGCGGTGATGTCTTCGAACAAAAAGGCCACAGCGCCATCGGGATGCGGGCGGCCGCTGACGGAATAGACCGACCCCGATGGCAGCGACCAGGTTTCCTGATACCGGCCATCCGCCGCGGCGGCGACCAGATCGGCCATCTGGTTGCGCCAACTGCCGTAATTCTTGGGCTCTGGCATCATTTTCTGATCGCGCAACCGGTCAAAAAACGACAGCAGATTGGGCCGGGCGCTTAGAAAATCGGCGGGCAGGGTTGTTAGATCTATCAGGGCAGGGTTGAACAGCGCCAGTTGCCGGTTACGGTCAAATATCGCCAACCCGATAGAGAGTTGCGCGAATGTTTTTGCCAGTGTCTGCACAAAATTGCGCTGGGCGATTTCCGCATCAACCACGGCATTTATGTCCACTGCATAATACAAATGCCCAGTGTCCAGTGCCACCGTCGAAACGTCATACCACAGCTTTTTGTTGCTGCCCGTTGCCGCAACGCTGGACCGGGTCTTTTTGCCGGGGGTTCCTTTTTCGGGGGCAAAGGAAAACAGCGACGGCGTTGGGTCCGGCAATTCGCCCAACGCCTTTTGGCACAGCGCCCGATAGGCGGCATTGCACCAACTGACCGTGCCAGAGGTATCGATATGCCAAACCGGATAGGGTGCCTGACCCATCGCGTTCTGCAACATCTCGGTTTCTTGGGAAACTGCTGCCGTGGGCGCGTTTCGCCCGGCCTGACCCCGCAGGTGCACCCGGGTAATACCATCAACCCATTCACACAAAACATTACCACTATCTGCCGACCCGCCAGCCGGCACAACAAGGCTGCCGTGACCCTGAATGTCGTCTTGGGACTGTGGAAAACCGGGAAAGCGCTTTGCCAATTCTTGGCGCAGAACGTCCCAATCTGTTTGGGGCGGGCCGTCATTGACCAATGTCCAGGCCCCGCTTGAGGCCCCGATCAGTTGCTGGTCGTCAAACAGAAACACCGGATCGCGGGCATCGTTGTGACCCAACAGCCCGGCCCCGGCAAATTTCCCGGCAAGTTTGCGCTGTGGTGTCAGCACATACACCGTACCAACCGCGACGATTGCACAGATCAGCGTCAGTATAGCCCAATCCACAAGTATCTCGCTTTGCATTCTGCAACCCGGTTTTGCCAGTTTTGAAACAACCTTTGTGCCAAGAGGTTAACGCCTGATTAACCGCATCTGTTTTTGCCGGGTGTTTTAGATTTCAATCGGGCGATTGAGGCCCATTGGCACCGCATTTTCACCCAACTGGGCATCGATTTTGATGCGCGGCCAGATAACTTCGACAATCGCACCGCGGCGATCGGTTTGCGCGGGCGTGCCCTTTGCCTGATTTTGCGTTGATCCGTTGGCAAAGCTAAGGCTGGCACCGGACCGTTCCAGCAGGGTTTTTGCGATGAACAGACCCAATCCCATGCCCTCATATTCCGGGCGGGCCTTGCGTTCAGATTCTGTGCGCCGTCGCCGCACAAACGGGTCGCCAATCCGCCCGATCAGATGCGGCGGATACCCGCGCCCGTCATCGAGAATGCGGATTGAAATGGCATCTTGGGTCCACATCGCCTCGACCCAAACATTGGCCCGCGAGAAATCCACCGCGTTCTGGATCAGGTTGCGCAACCCGTGAATAATTTCGGGCTGACGCAGGATTGACGGCTGCTGCAGGCTGCCACCCTCGCCCGGGCCCTCTTCGAAATGGATGGTCTTGCCGCGATGCATATGCGGCTCGGCGGCCTCGTGAATCACCGTACTGATCGGGGCCTGACGCAGATGCAGATCATCCTTCCCGGCGCGCCCCATATCACGCAGAATATCACGGCATCGATCCGCTTGTTGCCGGATCAGCGCGGCATCTTCATGCAGGTCGGGACGATCACCCAGTTCTTCCATCAGTTCGGCACTGGCCAGTTTAATCGTGGCAAGCGGCGTTCCAAGCTCATGCGCGGCGGCGGCGACAACGCCCCCCAGATCGGTCAGTTTTTGTTCGCGAGACAGGGCCATGTTGGTGGCGGCCAGCGCATCCGACATCGACAGCATTTCAGAACTGATCCGTTGCGAATACGTGCCAATAAACACGGTGGCGATGATCAACGCGGCCCAATTGCCAAACACAAACACATGCGGAATCCGCAGGATAAACCCCTGTTCGGTGCGCAAGGGAAAGTGAAATTCGGCCAGCAAAGTCACAAGGACAATCGCGGTGACGCCCACAATCATCGTGGCGCGAAGCCCCATGATATTGGCCGCAATCACCACCGGCCCCAACAACAGCAAGGCAAACGGGTTGTGCAACCCGCCCGTCAGGTACAGCAGAAACGCCAGTTGCAGCAGATCAAACAACACCATCAGAAAGTTTTCGGATTCCGACAGGCGTTTGTTTTCCGGGAACACAAAGATCGCGATCAGATTGCCGATCACCGACGCGCCCACGGCCAGATAACATAACCCCAGTTCCAGCTGCAGATGATACATCTTCTGGGCAACCGTGATGGCCGCGACCTGACCGACAATCGCTACCCATCTCAGCAGTATCAGCGTACGCAGCCTGATCCAGCTGCCGCGTTCCTGGCCTTGTCGCAGGCCGATAGCAGACTCGAACATGTGATCTCCAACTCAGTTGCAACGGCTGCGTAACTTGATAGGTGTCCGCGCGGAAACGTTCAACATCTCTCAGACCGGAACACGCCCAATGACACGCTTGATTTCCATCGCCGCCGCCGCCGTCCTTGTTGCCCTTATCGGGGGCCTGTGGCTGTCTACCCTGTACAAAAACCCGGACGATCAGTTTGCTGAATGCGGGTCTGGCCAGATTGCTGGCGGCACTTCGCAGATTGGCGGGCCGTTCGAACTGGTCAATTCCAAGGGCGAGACCGTGACCGACAAAGACGTACTGACCGGCCCGTCGCTGATCTATTTCGGCTATACGTTCTGCCCGGATGTCTGCCCACTGGACAATGCCCGCAACGCCGAGGCGATCGATATCCTGGAATCACAGGATCATATGGTCACCCCGGTGTTCATCTCGATCGATCCAGGCCGCGACACGCCCGAAGTGGTTGGCGATTTCGCCTATAACCTGCATGAACGGATGATTGGCCTGACCGGATCACTGGAACAGGTGAAAGCCGCAAGTCAGGCCTACAAGACTTATTACAAGGCACATGAAGCCGAGGACGAATTCTATCTCGTAGATCATTCGACCTTTACCTATCTGGTTTTGCCGGGCCACGGATTCGTCAAACATTACAATCGTAATGAGACCCCGGAAGACATGGCAAGATCGATCATGTGTTACATGGATCATTCATAACATTACCACGCAGAAGGCTTATCCCCTTTGATCCGGCAGCACAGGATGTAGTGATACACGGCTTGCCAATCGGAAATGTTCTTGTATTGTTCCAT
>JBLINN010000138.1:0-10588 GCA_047639325.1 Paracoccaceae bacterium
ATCATGGACAAGACGTCGATGTCCGCCGATGACGCGCGCGGCAATCTGGAACGGATGAGCCCGCAAAACCGGTTGATCCAGCCTGCCGAGGTGACCGCTGCGGCGTTGTGGTTATGCGCTGCCGGGTCCGAAGGCGTGACCGGACAGGCGATCTCGATTTCCGGGGGCGAGGTTTGAGCACGATGACCGAGCCGCTGTCAAAGCAACGTCTGCGGGTGTGGTTGCGCCTGTTGTCGGCGCAGCGCGGCATGGAATCCTATCTGCGCGAAAAGATGCGACTGACCTATGATTGCACCCTGCCCCGGTTTGACGTGCTGTCAGCGCTGGACCGGCATCGCCCCGGTCTGCGGATGAGCGATCTGTCGACCAAGCTGAAAGTGTCCAACGGCAATGTCACCGGCATTGTTGACCGGTTGGCGGCGGATGGCCAGGTGGAACGGGTTTCGGTGGATGGCGACCGGCGCGCCATGCGGGTGCGGCTGACCCCGGCAGGGGTCGCGCGATTTGGCGAGATGGCGGCGCAGCATGAGATTTGGGTGGATCAGTTTCTGGCCACTCATGATGCACAGGATTTGGAAACATTGGTGGCGCTGCTGGCGCGCGTCGGAGGAGATGACAAATGAGCGATATGGCCGGGCTGCGCCCAGAGCATTTTGAATGGAGCGTTGCGGGCAAGGTGGCGACCATCCGGTTGGCGCGGCCGGACCGCAAGAACCCGCTGACCTTTGACAGCTACGCAGAGCTGCGCGACACGTTTCGCGCGCTGCCCTATGCCGATGATGTCGACGCGGTGGTGTTTGCCAGCAATGGCGGCAATTTCTGCTCGGGCGGGGATGTGCATGACATTATCGGGCCGCTGGTGGCGATGGACATGAAACAGCTGCTGAACTTCACCCGGATGACTGGCGATTTAGTCAAGGCGATGATCCATTGTTCGAAACCGATCATTGCGGCTGTGGATGGGATTTGTGTGGGGGCCGGGGCGATTATTGCGATGGCCTCGGATATTCGGCTGGCATCCCCGGATGCCAAATGCGCCTTTTTGTTCACCCGCGTCGGGTTGGCGGGCTGTGACATGGGGGCCTGTGCGATGCTGCCCCGGATCATCGGCCAGGGGCGTGCGGCGGAGCTGCTGTATACGGGGCGGTCAATGAGTGCGGATGAAGGCGCGGCCTGGGGGTTCTGGAATGCGCTGCATGCGCCGGACGCGCTGGAGGGTGCGGCGCAAGCGATGGCCCAGCGGTTGGTGGCGGGGCCGGTGTTTGCGCATGGCATCACCAAGACGCAGATCAACCAGGAATGGAATATGGGGCTGGATCAGGCGATCGAGTCCGAGGCGCAGGCGCAGGCGATTTGCATGCAGACCCGCGATTTTGAGCGCGCGTACCGCGCGTTTGTCGCCAAGGAAAAGCCGGTTTTTGCCGGGGATTGAGTTGTGGGCGTTGCGCGTGTTGCAAGTGTTGGATTTGAGTATTTGGAACAAGAAAAACGGGGGAGGGTCGTGCTATGTCTGATCAATCGTTTCTGAACTGGCCGTTTTTTGAGGATCGTCATCGGGCGCTGGCGGCGGAGCTTGACGCCTGGGCGGGGGCGCATTTGCCCACTGATCATGGGGATGTGGATGCGGCCTGTCGCGGCTTGGTGGCAGCCTTGGGCGCGGCGGGGTTTTTGCGCCATTCCGGCGGGGAGTCGCTGGATGTTCGTTCATTGTGTTTGATCCGCGAGACATTGGCACGCCATGACGGGTTGGCGGATTTTGCCTTTGCGATGCAGGGGTTGGGCATGGGCGCGGTGTCGCTGTTTGGCTCGGACGTTCAGCGCGAGTGGCTGGCGCGGACGCGGGCCGGGGCGGCGATTTCCGGGTTTGCGCTGACCGAGCCGGGCAGTGGATCGGATGTGGCCGCGACCAAGATGACGGCCACGCGGGATGGTGATGGGTTTGTGCTGAATGGCGAAAAGACCTGGATTTCCAATGGCGGAATTGCCGATGTGTATACGGTGTTTGCCCGTACTGGCGAAGCGCCGGGCGCGCGGGGTTTGTCGGCCTTTTTAGTACCTGCGGACACGCCGGGATTGTCGGTGGTTGAGCGGTTGGAAGTGATTGCGCCGCATCCGTTGGCGCGGTTGAGGTTTGAGGATGTGCGTGTGTCTGGTGCCGCGCTGATTGGTCAGGCCGGATCGGGGTTTCGCATTGCGATGTCGGTGCTGGATGTGTTCCGCTCCACTGTGGGGGCGGCGGCGTTGGGGTTCGCGCGGCGCGCGTTGGATGAAAGCCTGAACCGGGTGCGCGAGCGGCAGTTATTTGGCGCGCCGTTGGGCGATTTGCAGATGGTTCAGGGGCATATTGCCGATATGGCGCTGGGGGTGGATGCCAGTGCTTTGCTGGTTTACCGCGCCGCCTGGACCAAGGATATGGGCGCGCCGCGCGTCACCCGCGAGGCGGCGATGGCCAAGCTGCATGCGACCGAGACGGCGCAGGCGGTGATTGATGCGGCTGTGCAGCTGCATGGCGGCGACGGGGTGCGCAAAGGGGCGATTGTCGAGAGTCTCTATCGGGAAATCCGGGCGTTGCGCATTTATGAAGGCGCGTCGGATGTGCAAAAGGTGGTGATCGCACGTCAGGCGATGGGAGCATGAACATGTTGGGACCAACCGGACATACAGATGGGTTTGCGCGCGATTGCCTGCCGCCCGCCGATCAGTGGCCAGAGCTTTTGACGGGTGGGTTTGACTATCCCGATTTCGTCAATGTCGGGGTGGAATTGACAGACCGGCTGGTGGAGCAAGGCTTTGGTGATCGTACGGCGCTGATCGGCAACGGACGGCGGCGGACCTATAAAGAGCTGACCGACTGGACCAACCGGCTGGCGCGCACATTGGTGGAAGATTACGGCGTGCGCCCGGGGAATCGGGTGCTGATCCGGTCGGCGAATAATCCGGCGATGGTGGCCTGTTGGCTGGCGGCGACCAAGGCGGGCGCGGTGGTGGTGAACACCATGCCGATGCTGCGCGCGGGCGAGTTGGGCCAGATTGTCGATTTGGCGCAGGTGTCGCTGGCGCTGTGCGACACCCGTCTGATGGACGAGATGACCGCCTGCGCCAAGGACAGTGATGTGTTGCGATCGGTCGTGGGCTTTGACGGCACCGCCAATCACGATGCCGAACTTGACCGCGCCGCGCTGAGCAAGCCGGTGATATTTGAGGCGGTGCAGACCGGGCGCGATGATGTGGCGCTGTTGGGGTTCACATCCGGCACCACCGGGGTGCCTAAGGCGACGATGCATTTTCACCGCGACATCCTGATCATCGCCGATGGCTATGCGCGCGAGGTTCTGGGGGTGACACCAGAGGACGTGTTTGTCGGCTCGCCCCCCTTGGCCTTTACCTTTGGGCTGGGCGGGCTGGCGGTGTTCCCACTGCGATTTGGTGCTTGTGCGGTGCTGCTGGAGGCCGCGACGCCGCCCAACATGATAGAGATCATCGAGACCTATCGCGCCACCATCTGTTTCACCGCGCCCACAGCGTACCGCGTGATGCTGACCGCGATGCAGGAAGGGGCCGATCTGTCGTCATTGCGCGCGGCTGTGTCGGCGGGCGAGACCCTGCCCGCGCCGGTGTATCACGACTGGATTAGCCAGACCGGCAAGCCGATGCTGGATGGCATCGGGTCGACCGAATTGCTGCATATCTTCATCTCGAACCGGTTTGACGATCACCGACCCGGGTGCACGGGCAAACCGGTTGGCGGGTATCAGGCCAAGATCATTGGCACCGATGGCGTCGAACTGCCGCGCGGCGCGGTTGGGCGGCTGGCGGTGCAGGGACCCACCGGGTGCCGGTACCTGAACGATGCGCGGCAAGGCGATTACGTGGTGGATGGCTGGAACGTCACCGGGGATTCGTTTTCGATGGATGCAGACGGCTATTTGTATTTTGCGGCGCGGTCCGACGATATGATTGTATCTGCCGGGTATAACATCGCAGGCCCCGAGGTAGAGGCCGCCTTGTTGGCGCATGAGGACGTTGCGGAATGCGCCGTCATCGCTGCGCCGGATGAACAGCGCGGATCAATTGTGCAGGCGCATGTGGTGTTGCGCGATGGGGTGGCGGCGTCAGATACACAGGCCAAGCTGTTGCAGGATTTCGTCAAGGCGCGGATTGCGCCCTATAAATATCCGCGATCGGTTGTGTTTATTGATGCCCTGCCCAAGACCCAGACGGGCAAGATTCAGCGATTTAGGCTGCGGGACGATCAGGCGGATTGATCCCATTTCGTCATGATCGGGGGCCGGATAACAAGCGCCCAACCCTACCGTCGTATCCGATTTCTTTCAAAGAAATCGTGTCGGAAAATTTGAAATTTTCCGGGTCCAGCCCGTGAAGTCAAGCGACCAGCACCAGCAACAGGATACTGACGCCCAGCAAACCAATCCCTGCCAATTCGCGCCCACTGATGCGTTCGCGAAAAAACAGCACCGAGGCGAGCATGGAAAAGATCAGCTCCACCTGCCCCAGCGCTTTGACATAGGCCACCGTTTGCAGCGTGAAGGCGACAAACCAACAGAACGATCCGCCCATGCTGAACAACCCGACCCAAAGCGCCGTGCGCCGGGCGGCCCAGACGGCGCGCAGCTCGGCCCGATCGCGCCAGGCCAGCCACAGCCCCATGCCGATCATCTGCGACGAGGTCACCGCCGCCAGGGTGATCCCGGCGCGAAACACCGGTTCCAGATCGCCCAGACCTAGTGATGCCGCGCGGTAGGTCACGCCAGAAATTGCAAATAACACGCCTGATCCCAGCCCCAGCCCAGCGGCGCGGTTCGTCAGATGCTGCCACCACGGCCCGTCGCTGCCTGGGTTCTTGGACAGGGTCAGCACCCCGGTCAACCCCAGCAGGATCGCCGCCAACCCGGCCCAGCTGACGCCTTCGCCCAGGATCAGCAGGCCAACCAGAACGGCCTGGATCACCTCGGTTTTCTTGAAGGTGATGCCCACCGCAAAATTGCGTTGCTTGAACAGCGCCACCACGCAGATTGTCGCCAATATCTGCGACAGCCCGCCCGTCAGCGCATAACCCCAGAACGCCGCGCCAAGCGGTGGCAAGCTGCGCCCCGACATCCAAAGATAACCCGCCAGCACCACGACGATGATCGGCGCCGAATAGGCAAACCGCGCAAAGGTCGCCCCGGATGCCGACAGTCGCGTGGTGCTGAGGGTTTTTTGCAGCATAAACCGCAGCGTCTGAAAGATCGCGGCGGCAATGGTGATGGGAATCCAAAGGCTCATAGGGGGTCCCTAATGCACTTATCGTTTGACTTGAATCGAATTGCGCGGCCCGTCGCCTTCGGCTCGCACGCGTATTTCGATAAGATTGTTCTCGGTAAAACGTAAAATGCTATATGGCGCGGAATTATCCGTGTGGCCAGAGCGGATGCGGCACCGGGTCTTTGCTGCGCAGAAAATACCGGGCAAAGACCTCGGCGTAAGACCGGAACACATAGCCGTCGTTACAGGCCAGATAGCGGGCTTTGCCCGCGCGGTAGAGGCCGGGAAGTTGATACCACGCCGCTTTGGGGTTCATGTGATGTACCACATGTAAGTTGTTGTTCAGGAACAAAAATGCCAGCGGCCCACGGTCTTCGATAATCACTGTGCGCCCGCGCACGTTTGCGTCGGCGCGATGTTCCAGAAAGGTGCGGATTTTCACCAACCCCAGGCCAAAATAGGCGGCAATTATATAGACCCAAATCGGCATGGCTGACAGGCTGACGATCCACAGCACAATCAGCGCCCCCGGCAGATGCAACGCCCAGGCCAGCAACACTGCACCGTCGCCGCGCAGCGCGGCGCGCGCCTCGTCCGCCATGAACCGCACCTGGCCAATCCCCGGCCCCAACACGGTCCGCCCCAGCAGTGTGTTGTTCAGCCGGTACAGCCGCTGTTTCCAGCGGGGCAAGGCCACCCAGACGCCCGGATCCAGATAGTTGGATTCCGGGTCGTCGTAAGGGTCAGTCAGGTTGGAATCTCGGTGATGCGACAGGTGCAGATCGCGAAACCGATTATAGGGGATGAACAGCGTCAACGGCAGGAACAACAGCGCCTCGTTCGCCCATTGCGAGCGGAACGGGTGACCGTGCAGCGCCTCATGCGTCAGGGACGAATGCAGGGCGGCCAGAACTGCCGCAGCAATCCCTGCCAGAACCAGAGACCATGCCGCCAGCCAGAAAATCACGGCGGCCCACAGGGCATAGCAGACCACGATCAGCGCCAGTGTTGGCCATTCGACGCGGGGTTGTTGGCGGTGCTGCTCAGACATGGCGACCCCAGCGGATATTCTGCCAGATGCGTTCGTATAGAATATAGGTTGTCAGACCAATCGTGGCGTTTATCAGCGCCATTGTACCGCCCACGGCAAGCGACCCTGTGGCCACAAACCCCACAAGGGCCATCACGCATAGCCCGATCAGGTTCCAGATCACTGCCTTTACGATGGATCGTTGCCGCGTTTCCATTCTGTCTCCTGCAAGCCTTGTGTCACGGATTTGTTACCGCTGGGTGAGGCCTGTGAGAATTCTGAATTTGATTAACAAAACTCTGCAACTGTGTTATTTATCTACGCATGTTGACAAAAATGGACAAACGCCTGCGCGCCGCGCAATTCCGCATCCGGCTGACCCGGGCAATGCAGCTGACCCAGACCAGTCAAAGCGGGCTGGCCCGGCAAGTTGGCGTTGACCGCTCGACAGTGTCCCAGCTGCTGACTGATGATGGCGCGCGCCTGCCCAATGCCCATGTGGTGGGTGCCTGCGCCAGCGCGCTGGGGGTGTCGGCGGACTGGCTGCTTAGCCTGTCGGACCGACCCGAAAGTGCCGCCGAATTGCTGGCCCACAGCCTGACGCTGTCAGAAGCGCCGCGCGCGCTGGTGGATCAGCGGATATTTGACTGGCACCAAGAGGCGGCAGGCTACAAAATCCGCCATGTTCCCGCCGCCCTGCCCGACATGCTGAAAACCCGCGCCCTGATCGAATGGGAATATGCCCCGCATCTGGGGCGCACGGCGGATCAGGTGATTGGCGCGTCAGAGGATCGGCTGGAATGGATGCGCAGTGCGCAGTCGGATTACGAAATTGCCATGCCGCGCTATGAGCTGGACAGTTTCGCCCGAGGCACCGGCTATTATCAGGGCCTGCCGCGGGATGTCCGGCTGGACCAGATCGACCAGTTTCTGGTATTAAGCGAACAATTGTACCCGCGCCTTCGGATCTATCTGTTTGACGCCCAGCGGCTGTATTCCGCACCGCTGACGATATTTGGCCCGCTGTTATGCGCCTTTTACGCCGGATCGCACTATATGGCGTTCCGCGACCGTGACCGGGTTGAGATCTTTACCCGCCATTTCGACGTATTGGTGCGCGAAGCCGACCACACCGCCCGCGACTTTCCCATCCATCTGCGCCAGTTAAGGGAGCAGGTTTAAGCGGCTTGCGCAGACGGGGAGGTTTGCAATGCGGAACAATCCTGCCATTGGATGGGGTGCCTCAATAGCAGATATTAATCGGGTCATACACAGAAGAGACATCAACCCGCATAAGCACTAGGGATTCTCATTGTAGTTACCAGCCGCAATCTATTAACTGCCAAATTAGTGAGTAAGTTGAGGCATCATGATGAGGGATGATTTTAAGAAATCGGACGTGAACGAATTGGCGCGTCAAAGTGGATTCCGATGCTCAAATCCGTCTTGCGGGAGGGTTACCGTTGGCCCAAACGGTGGCGATGGCAGCGCTAGTATCGGCGTAGCGGCGCATGTTTGTGCGGCTGCGACGGGCGGGCCAAGGTTTGACGCGGATATGTCACGCGAAGAAAGGTCATCCATAAAAAATGGTATTTGGTTATGTCAGACTTGCAGCCGCTTGATTGACGCCGATGTTCAAAGCCATCCCGTTGATACTTTATATGAATGGAAAAAGCTATCGGAGATACAAGCCTATTTAGCTTTGCGAAACTTGGAGGTTGTCCGATCACGTAGTTTCAATGAACTTGAACGCAAAATTCCCGAATTGATGGCAGAAATGCGTAAGGACTTAAATGAACACCCTTTCACGCGCGAATTTATCATTATGTCAAAAAAATGGATCTACAACGGCTCTGGGAAGATGATCTTTTCCTACTATTTTGAAGATCACGAGCACCTTCAAGGAAAAATGACGATGTGCGAAAATTACGGTGCAATCGTTGAAATCACTTTCAACAACGTAGACAGGTATGAGTTTACTGAGGACTTCTTAGACTCAAGTTTCAAGTGCAACACCCATGGCCCAGAGGGCATAGGATGTTGCGATGGACAGACGATACAAGCACCTCAGCAGCGAGGACCGTGGCGTGATATTGGCCGAACACCGGCGCGGCAGCCCCGTTCGTGAGATAGGTCGGCTCTTGGGCCGTGCGCCGAGTACGATCGGGCGGGAGCTGGCGCGGGGGCGGCTGGACGATGCCAGCTACAGCCCGCTGGTGGCGCGCGGGGTTTATGACGCACGCAGACTTCGCTGCAGGCGGCCCCGCAAGCTGGCCGAGGATGGTGCGCTACACGCTTGGATCCGGGGCAAATTGGTGCATTTGCACTGGTCGCCGGAACAGATCGCGGGCAGGCTCCGGACCATGCATCCTGATGATCCCGCCGCCCGCGTCAGCCATGAGACGATCTACACCGCGATCTATGCGCAGCCCAAAGGGGCGTTGAAGGCGGCGATGATCGAGGCGCTGCGTCAGCACAAACCCAGCCGGGGGCGCAGACGCACGACGCTGGCAGGCAGCGCCATGGTGCCGGAATCATTGCGAATTATCCACCGCCCCGAAGAGATCGAGGCCCGTCTGGTGCCTGGGCATTGGGAGGGTGATCTGATCAAGGGCGCCTTTAACCGCTCGTCGGTTGGCACGCTGGTGGAGCGCAAAACCCGCTTCGTCGTTCTGTGCAAAATGGATGGCAATACCGCCGCTGCGGCGTTGCAGGCGTTCAGTCGCCAGATGAAACATCTGCCACGAGAGATGCGCAAAAGCATGACCTACGACCGCGGCAGCGACCCTCTCATGGTTTGCGGGCAAACCACTGCCGGGCAAGGGATGGCCTGCCACCCCGAACTGGCCCGCCGCCTGAAAATCGATATCTGGTTTTGCGGCCCTCATGCGCCCTGGCAACGCGGCTCGAACGAGAACACCAACGGGCTGCTGCGCCAGTTCATGCCCAAAGGAAGTGACCTCTCGGACGCCAGTCAGATGTGGCTCAACGACGTCGCACGGTTGATGAACGGACGACCGCGCAAAACGCTCGGATGGAAAACCCCCGCAGAAGCAATGGCCGAGGAAATCGCGGCCTTCAAATCAACCGTTGCACTTGATGTTTGAATCCAAGCTTTGCCGAATACCTTGAGGGTCCCAGTTAAGGATAGGATCGACATCTGCTGCTTATAGCGGACGTTTTGAACGCAATGCTTTCTGGTTCATTTGGGCTCAATCTTGCTGCCCCCTTAAACCTGCGGATCCGGATTCACCGTGTGCCCATCCACCGCAATCACTTGCCCTGACACCAGCCGCGCCGCGTCTGATCCCAGAAACACCGCCATCGCCGCGATATCGCGCGCCTCGACAAACCGCCCCATGGAGGTCCCGCTGGCATAGCCATCATAGACCTGATCGCGCGTCATTCCCTTGGCGGCGGCCTCGCGTTGCAAAACGCCTTCCATCCGGGGGCCTTCCACCGCGCCGGGGCAGATCGCATTGGCGCGCACCCCGTGTGGCCCCAGTTCCATCGCCAGGGTTTTCATCAGGCCGATCACCGCCCATTTCGCCGCCGCATAAGGTGCGCGCGCCGGATAGCCGTATTGCCCGGCGGTGGACGAGGTCAAAATCATCGCCCCGGCCCCTTGGGTCTTCATCATCGGGGCCGCGTATTTGGCGCATAGAAACGCCCCGTCCAGATTGACCGCAATACAGCTGCGCCAGTCTTGCAACAAGATATCCTCGACCAGTGCAGTTGGCCCGGCGATACCTGCATTGGCGCACAGCACGTCCAGCCCGCCCCAATCGTGTGCAATTTGCGCAAACATCGCGGCAACTGCGGCCTCGTCAGTGACATCCAGATGGGTCTTGTGCCAGCTTTCGGGACAGGTCCCTAGTGCCGCCGCGTCCACGTCTGCCACCCAGACTTGCGCCCCGGCCTCGGCAAAGCCTTCGGCCAGCGCCCGGCCAACCCCTGCCGCCCCAGCGGTGATTAGAACCCGCTGTTTCATGACGGTTTACGAATCGAGGCCCCGGCGCCTTTGGGCCAGGGTAGTCCGGATTGTGCTTGTGTGATCAACGCCATCGCGGCCTCGATCTGCGCCGAGGGCGCGCAAGGTTTGCGGGTTTCAAGGCTGACATGCAGCAAGAAATGTTCGCCCGTGGCCAACACCCGGTCGCCCTCGACCATGGTATGGAACAGGTGCAGTTTTTTGCCCTTGCCCAGCAATAATTGCGTCCGCACGGTAATGCGCGCGCCTGCGTGCACCTCGTCGACATGGCGTATATGGGTTTCGGCGGTGAAATAGCTGCC
>JBLINN010000139.1:0-10585 GCA_047639325.1 Paracoccaceae bacterium
TGAAAACTGCATGCGTGGCCTGTGGTTTTTGTTTGCCGCGACTCTCACCCTAATCGAGCGTGTCCGCAAGCCAGTTCTTAAGGAGAAATTGCGCTATTGCGCCTTTTCGGGCCGGTTTCATCACCGGATGTTCCCCGGCAAAGACGGTCATCATCTCGTCGCGGGTGACCCAACAGGCATGTTCGATCTCGACCGGATCGATTGTGATATCGCGCGACAACGCCTCGCCGGCGCAGCCAAACATCAGTGAGGCCGGGAATGGCCAGGGCTGGCTGGCCAGATAGCTGACCTGGCCAACAGGCACGCCCGCCTCTTCCATCACTTCGCGCCGCACGGCAGCCTCCAGCGTTTCGCCCGGCTCGACGAAACCGGCCAGCAGCGAATACATGCCCGGCGGCCACCCCGGTGACCGCCCCATCAGAACGGACGAATCGTAGGTGATCAGCATGATCACCACAGGGTCGGTGCGCGGGAAATGGTGGGTGCGGCAGGCGGGGCAGGTGCGCTGCCAACCCGCCTGTGACACGATGCTGGCCGTGCCGCAGGCGGCGCAAAACCCGTGGCTGGTGTGCCACCCTAAAATCGCCTTGGCGGTGGCCGCCAATTCCGCATCACGCGGGGTCAGCCGCGACATCAGGCGGCGCAATTCGCCAAACACATGATCCGACGGCACCGAGGGGTGATATTGCTCTGACGGGTCGACAAACATGCCCAGCATTGACGCGTCCAGCTCGTCCGGCGTCCAGCCGGATATGTCACAGGCAAACCGCGGTGCGTCGCCATCACCACCTAGCCCCAGAAACACCATGCCGTTGCGCCCGGGCAGCCCGGCATCCAGCACCGGATGGTCCATCGCCATCAGCGCCAGCGCCTCGCGATGTTCGCCCTGCATCAACGGCTTGCCGCGCCATAACACCACGCATCGCGCATCCGGATGGGCCTGCGCCTGCGCCATCGCCGCGTCGTCACTGCGGATATGCGCCGCCCGGTCCAGCGCCGATCCGCCAAATGTCACTTGCTCTGCATGTTTCATGTCTTCGCCCCGTCTTCGCCCCGTCTTCGCCCCGTATTCGCCCCGTCTTCGTCGCGTATCTGTCTTTGCGCCCAGAGCTATCGTACATCCCGTGTCGCCGCCACGGTTGCGTTGGCAAAATCTGGCTGCCGGCGGGCTTGCGATGCGCATTCGGGTCAGACCTGACACAAATTTGTTTTTTTCAGCGCTGTTTCGACGCGGATGTTTCGTGCTTGTAAGGGTCCGGTAACCTTTTGACTAAATTTTTTTTAGAGACGCGCCCATGGCATTTTCAAACCCCGTCGCGCCCGACGTGCGCACGCATCTGCAAATTCTGGCCACGACTGATTTGCATGTGAACCTGACAGGGTATAACTATTATGCTGATCGGGCGGATGTTTCGGTGGGTCTGACCCGCACCGCTAGCCTGATCCGAACCGCCCGCGCCGAAGCGGCCCAGCGCGGCGCCTTGTCCCTGTTGTTTGACAATGGCGATGCGTTTCAGGGAACGCCTATGGGTGATCTCGCCACCGAGGCCCCCGACAAGCCCCACCCGCTGATGCGCGCCTTTGACTATCTGGGCTATGATGCAATCGGACTGGGCAATCACGATTTCAATTTCGGGCTGGACGCGCTGGGCGCAGTTCTGGCGCAAGCGCTATGCCCGGTTGTGTGTTCGAACCTGCGCAGGCTTGACCCCCGCCTGCTGTCGCAAATCCTGCCTTATGCCGTTCTGGAACGGACCGTCCCGTTGGGCGATCAGCAGATGCCGCTGCGGATCGGGGTGTTGTCCTTTCTGCCGCCACAGACCGTGATATGGGACGCGCATTTGCTGGCCGGGCGGATCGAGGTGGACGATATCGTCAGCGCTGCGCGGCACTGGCTGCCGCAGTTGCAGCACCAAGGCTGTGATGTCGTGGTGGCACTGGCACATTCCGGGCTCAGCTGTGGGCCAGCACATAGCGGCATGGAAAATGCGGTTCTGCCGCTGGCCGCTTTGGACGGGATCCACGCGATCATCGCCGGCCACACCCATTTGCATCTGCCCTCGCCCAATCACGCCGGGCTGGATGCCGACAGTGCGGAAACCGGGGCGGTATGCGGGACACCTGTGGTGATGCCCGGTGCCTCTGGGTCGCATCTGGGCCAGATTGACCTTGATATCCGGACTGGCCCCGATGGGCGCTGGGGGGTGACCGGGTTCGACTGCCGCTTGCGTGCGATCTCGGGCCGCTCGGCAACCGGCGAGATAACCCCGAATGTGCCCGAGGATTCGGGCCTGCGCGATCTGCTGGCGCACGATCATGCCGCAACCCGGGCCCGGATGGATCAACCCATTGGCCGGGCTTCGCAGGCAATGCACAGCTATTTCTCGTTTATCGCAGCAGACCGGTCGCTGGCCATTGTCGCCGCTGCACAGGCCGCGGCGCTGCGCCCTGCGCTGGTAGACACCAGTGGTGATGGTCTGCCGCTGCTATCCGCCGTGGCCCCCGGAAAATACGGTGGCCGGTCTGGCCCGCTAAGCTATACCGACGTGCCAGCGGGCCGGATTGCGCTGCGCCATGTGGCTGACCTGTATGTGTTCCCGAATGAATTGCGCGCTGTGATCATCAGCGGGCAGCAGGTGCTGGACTGGTTGGAAATGTCGGCCAGCCTGTTTCACCAGATTGCGCCGGACAGCCACGACCAGGATTTGGTGAATGCGCAGTTTCCGGGGCATAATTTCGACGTGCTGCACGGGCTGACCTGGCAGATAGATCTGTCCGTCCCGCCGCGTTTCTACCCGGATGGCACGCGACGCCCGGGCGATCATCGCCGCATCTGCGCGCCGTGCCACAACGGGAAACCGGTGCGCGGTGATCAGCAATTTGTGGTGGCATTGAATAGCTATCGCGCCAGCGGTGGCGGTGGTTTTGCCGCGCTCAAAGGGGCCTGCCACCTGTCGATAGCGCCGAAAAAAAACCGGGATATTCTGCAGGACTACCTGGCGGGCCGCTTGGCGTGCGATCCATTGGCCAGCGCCCCGCCCCCTTGGGGCTTTGTCGCCATGCCGGGCACGTCGGTCTCGGTCTCGACCGGGCCGGGCGCAATGGAGCATCTTGGCGACCTGACGGGCCGGGGTGTGCGGGTTGGCGACAGGGATGGCGACGGATTTTTGCGTCTTATCCTGCCGCTGTAATCAGGACCGCGTCACATGGGTTGCGAATCCATGCCCGCAAGCCTATATACGACCTTGAGAGGTTGGCGCGGGCGAGCGCCTCGCCAACCTGGTCAGATCCGGAAGGAAGCAGCCACAACGAGCCCCGCTTGGGTCGATGTCCAACCTCTCACTTCCCGCTAAAATTTCTTTGAAATTTTCGCGGCGGAAGCGAAAGGTCTGTTTTCGCAGAAAATATACCGAAAGCCCCGGTTGTTCTGGTCCTATCACCCCCTCGTCTCCAACCTTCAGCCTCATCCCCCAGCCTCATCCCCCAGCCGTTACTCCCCCAGCCGTTACTCCCCCGGCACAGTCTTCCCACAAAACATCACCACCGGCTTGATCACCCCATGCCGCCGCAACACCGCGTCACTGGTTTCAGACGCCATAAACGCCCGCAGCCCTTCCAGGTCTGTCACCTCCATGCTGACAGCCACCTGATCCGACCCGGCCGGATCCACATAGCTGTGCAAGCTGTGGCCAAACGCCCCCATATTGCGGGCGCGTTCTTCGTCAAACCCTTTCCACTTGGCGACATTTTCAACCCGGTGGGTGAACAGTGTTTTGGTCATGGTCTTTCTCCTGTCTGATCCTGCGCCGAATTTGCGCAAAATCAGACTGCCATTGTGATGATTGCCGGATAAGGTGCGATTAATCTGATTCACTATTCGATAGAGTCGAACAATGATTGACCAGTTGCGCGCCATGGCGATCTTTCAGGCGGTGGTCGAGGCCGGGTCGTTTCGCGCCGCCGCCCGTCAGCTGAACCTGTCGCCCTCGGTGGTCAGCCACCATATCGCCCAGCTAGAAGATCAGTTGGGCACGGCGCTGCTGTACCGGTCAACCCGGCGCCTGTCGCTGACCGATGCGGGGGGCGATCTGTTGGCGGCCAGCGCCGACATGACCGCCGCCGCAACGCGCGGATTGAACGCCATCCGCGCCCGCGCCGGGCGGCCTTCTGGGGCGTTGCGGGTGGCGGCGACCGGGGCGGTGTTCGAACAGCCGCCCTTTGCCGATCATCTGGCGGAATTCGCCCGCGACCACCCCGATGTCCGCCTAAGTCTTAGCTTTTCGGACCTCAAGATCGACCTGATCGGATCGGCCTATGATGTGGCGCTGCGCATCGGCTGGCTGGAGGATTCACAGTACAAAGCCCGCGCGCTGGCGCAACTGCCCCGCGTTCTGGTCGCCGCGCCGGATTATGTGGCCAAGCGGGCGCTGCCCAAACGGATCGAGGATCTTGCGGATTGGGATTGGATCAAACTGGCGCAAATGCCGATTGCCCGTCAGCTGAGCAACGCGCAGGGCGAGGTCCCGGCCCTGTCACCGCCCATTGCGGTCGAGGTCGATAGCGTCGCCGCGTTGGTGCGTTTCGCCTGTCTTGGTCTGGGCGTCGCGGCGATCCCAAGGCAGTTGGCCCGGGACCAGATCGCTGACGGGCGGCTGGTGACGCTGGTGCCAAACTGGCCCTTGATGGCCGCCACGGTGTTTGCGGTCTGGCCCGGTAATGCCGCCGATGACAGCCTGGCGCTGTATTTCGTGCGCGACATGGCGCGGCGGCTGGTCTCGGCCTGACTTAGGATCCTGATCCTAACCGCCGTTGAACGTATCGCACACGGAAACCTGGCCACTGTCATACCCACGTTGAAACCAGCCCGCGCGTTGCTTGGACGTGCCATGCGTAAAGGTGTGCGGTTGTGGCACCTGACCGGCCTGACGCAGCAAGTGATCATCGCCGATCATCCGCGCCGCATTCAGCGCCTCGGCCAGATCGCCGCGTTCCATCAATCCCTGAACCGAGCTGGCCCAGACCCCCGACAGGCAATCGGCCTGCAATTCCAACCGGACGGTCAGCGCGTTGGCCTGACTTTGCGACGCCTGACCGCGCAGCTGGTTGACCTGCCCCGGAATACCCAGCTGGTTCTGCACGTGATGCGCCACCTCATGCGCAATCACATAGGCGGCGGCAAAATCGCCTTTGGCCCCCAGCCGGGCCGATAAAGTGCTGAAAAACGCCAGATCCAGATAGGCTTTGTGATCGCTTGGGCAGTAAAACGGCCCCGTCGCCCCGGATGCCCCACCACAGGGGCTGGAGGTGACGTCGGAAAACTGCACCAGCACCGGCGGAGTGTATGTCCGCCCCAACTGGTCCTGAAACACCCCGGTCCAGACTTGTTCCGTGGTGGCCAGAACCTGACTGGCGAATTCGGCGGTGCGCTCTTCCTGTTCGCTGGGCACAAAGGGCTGCGACTGTGGCGCTGCGGTCTGGTTCAGCAGCGGCGACACATCAATTCCGGCGAAATAGCCGATGGCCAAAACCAACAACAAGCCGATCCCGCCAATCGAGGCCTTGCCCCCGCGCGATTTGCGCCGGTCTTCGACGTTCTTGCTGCTGCGGACATCTCGCAAACGCATGGCTGGCCCTCCGGATTGTTGTTTTGCGCATCATAAGGCGGGCGGATGCCGGGGCAAAAAGGGAAACCGACCCATCCTGTGCCCGTTATCTGACGGCAACAGGTTGGAACCGCCCAACCCCGGTGGACGTCGCCCGCCGCGCGAACTAGGCTGTGGGCTGATCCCGAATCTGGCAGGCATATCAATGACCGAAACAGACACCCCCGCCTATCAGGTCTTTGCCCGCAAATACCGGCCCGAGACTTTTGCCGATCTGGTTGGTCAGGATGCCATGGTCCGCACGCTGCGCAATGCCTTTGCCGCTGACCGGATCGCCCAGGCGTTCATCATGACCGGTATTCGCGGCACCGGCAAAACCACCACCGCGCGGATTATCGCCAAGGGCTTGAATTGTATCGGCCCTGACGGGACTGGTGGGCCAACAACCGAGCCCTGCGGTGAATGTGAGCCCTGTAAACGGATCAGCGAAGGGCGATTCATCGACGTTCTTGAAATCGATGCTGCGTCGTCCACTGGTGTTGATTCAATGCGTGAGATCAACAGGATGGCCGAAGGCAGACCTTCGGCTGGGCGTTACAAGATTTTTATCATCGACGAAGTTCATATGCTGAGCACTTCGGCTTTCAACGCCATGCTGAAAACGCTGGAAGAACCGCGCGGGCATACAAAATTCATCCTCGCTACCACAGAAATCCGCAAAGTTCCGGTGACGGTCCTGTCGCGCTGCCAGCGCTTTGACCTGCGCCGGATCGAACCCGAGGACATGCTGGCAATGCTGCGCCGGATCGCCGATTCTGAAGGTGCCGGGATTGCCGAAGATGCGCTGGCTTTGATCACCCGCGCCGCCGAAGGCTCGGCCCGCGACGCACAATCCCTGTTGGATCAGGCGATCAGTCACGGTGCGGGCGAAACCAGTGCCGAACAAGTGCGCGCCATGCTAGGGCTGGCCGACCGGGGACGGGTTCTGGACCTGATGGAACTGATCCTGCGCGGTGATGCGGGCGGAGCCCTGAGCGAACTTGGCGCGCAATATGCCGCTGGCGCGGATCCGCTGGCGGTGTTGCGCGATCTGGCCGAGATCACCCATTGGGTGTCGGTGGTCAAGATCACCCCGGATGCCGCCGATGACCCGACCATTTCGCCCGACGAACGTGCGCGGGGCACTGCCATGGCCGCTGACCTGCCGATGCGGGTTCTGACCCGGATGTGGCAGATGTTGCTGAAAGCGCTGGAAGAGGTCTCTGCCGCGCCCAATGCGATGATGGCGGCCGAAATGGCGGTGATCCGCCTGACCCATGTGGCCGACCTGCCCAGCCCGGAAGAGTTGGTGCGCAAGTTGCAGGATATGCCGGCCCCGGCCTCAAACCCGGGGGCCCCAGTTGGCGGTGGTGGTAGTGGTGGAGGTGGTGGGAGACCCGTG
Source organism: Paracoccaceae bacterium (assembly GCA_047639325.1). Lineage (GTDB taxonomy): Bacteria > Pseudomonadota > Alphaproteobacteria > Rhodobacterales > Rhodobacteraceae > NVQY01. The sequence goes on from JBLINN010000139.1 coordinate 7,045, forward strand.
CAAAGCACGGGCACGCCTGCGGCGGGCGGGGGGGCCTCGGCTGTCGCCTCGGCCCGCGCGGGGGGCAATGGCAGCGCCACATCGGCGGTGTTGGCGCAGGACGTCGATGTAAGCCTGGCGCGGTTTCCCAGTTTTGACCATGTGGTTGAGTTGATCCGTGCCAATCGCGATGCCAAGCTGTTGATGGATATCGAGGCTGATCTGCGGCTGGTGTCGTACCAACCCGGACGGATCACCTTTGAACCCACTGTGACTGCGCCCGCTGATATGGCCCAGCGCCTTGGCCAACGGCTGCAATTGTGGACAGGCAACCGCTGGGCGGTGTCGGTTGTCAACGAAGGCGGCGCTGAAAGCATTGCGGAAAAGCGCAACGCCGTAAAGAATGCGCTGACCGCCACCGCTGGCGACCATCCCCTGGTGCAGGCGGTTTTGGCGCGCTTTCCCAAGGCCAGGATCACCGATATCCGCACCCCGGACCAGATTGCTGCCAGCGCAGAATCCGAGGCGCTGCCCGAAGTAGAAGACGAATGGGATCCCTTCGAGGAAGACTGACCCCAGGATCAGGACCGATGATACGACAATCGGGAAAGGTCTGTTCTGTATTGCGAACCGGAAATCCGACACCAAGAGGCGGGGGGCTGCAGCGCGCCCAAGACTGACGCGTTTCCGCAACGCGACGAATGGCAGCTGCCGGCCATTGGAGCGGGAAAGTTGGCGCTGTTAAGGCCCCCTTAGTTAGGTTAACAGGATGCGAACATCGGGCGGCCCTGCGCCCGTGACTTAGAAAGTCCACACACCCTATGTCTGATCCGTGCCTGAAATTGGTATTAGTGACACCTGAAATTCCGTACAATACCGGTGCTATAGGGCGGACCTGCGTGGCGCTAAATCTGGAGCTGATCCTGATCAAACCTTACGGATTTTCCCTCGACGAAAAGGCAGTGCGGCGGGCCGGAACGGATTACTGGAAGCATGTGCATCTCAGCGAATATGACAGCTGGCAAAGCTTCTTAGGTGATCGCAAGCCACCTCGTGAGAGCCTATATTTCTTCGAAGAACATGGCGCGCAGAGCGTTTACACTCCTGACTATCAACACGATGCCTATTTGGTTTTCGGATGTGAATCCAAAGGCCTGCCAATTGCGATATTAGATGGCATGGACGATCGAGTATTTAATTTGCCGATGCTCGATTCACGTGTTCGATCACTTAACCTGGCAAACGTAGCCACGGCGGTTGTTTATCAAGCTATGCGCCCTCAACTGGGCGGTTGAAAGCCGCCAGTGGCGCGATCGTAGGCAAGCCTGTTTTGTCTGCATTGCTGCCGCTACGTCAAGATTACGGCCAACAAAGCCCAGAGGTCGGCGAATGGTCTTAATCAGGTGGACGCTGGCACGAAAGAAGCTTTTGTGATCAGCTGAGCACAAGCAATCAGCGCATTTTTTGAATTTTCAGCTTGTCTTGTTTTGCTCTGTTCTTGGTCGATTCCTCAGAACGAGCGAGAGCTTTGGCAACAGCCTTTAAACTCATCCCCTTTGTCACCAACATACGCAGCTTTTGAATTTCCTCATGTGTCCAAGCTTGGCGGTGGCGTTCGTAATGTTCGGCCATTGGTCTCGTCTACCTTATCATTGGATCGGAGTTATCATAAAGCATGGTCGTGCTGGGGGTGCCAGAACAATGGCACTAGCGGTTAAGGAAGCACCTGTCGATTGAACAGGTGCTGAGGGGAAAACCGCTCAAATTTTTACGTGATCCTGACCCGAACCTAATCGAGATATCCAACGACTATGAATGACGGCAACCCTTGGACATCAATCGACAGGTGCCAGCAAGGCGCGCCAAAGCGGATATGGCGCACATTGGCTGTTTATAGCTCCGAAACCTAGCCCGCAGACAGCAACGCCTCTGTCGTCACCACCTGCGCATAGCTCATTGCCAGCGGGGCCATGAACGCAGCGTGCACCTGCGCCGCAGTAAGGCTGACATCGCCAAACGTCATCTCTTTGGCCCCGCAGGCATCCTGCGCGACGCTTACCTGAAACCCGTGATCCACCGCCGCGCGCGTGGTTGCGTCAATGCACATCTGGCTCATCGCGCCACAGATCGTCACGGCCTGAATGCCCGCCCCCTGCAAGCGCGCCAGCAGGTCGGTGCCAACAAAGCTGTTGGGCCGCGCCTTTACGATCACCGCCTCGTCGCCAACCGGGGCCGCGGTTGGGTTGATCTCGGCACCGGGACTGCCTGCGCTAAAGAACAGCGCGGCGTCCGATGGGATTTCATGGCGTATGTGAACCACCAGATCACCCCGGCCCCGCGACTGAGCCAACAGCCGTGCGGCATTGTCGGCAACGGTTTGCATCTGGGCGACCGGCCATTTGCCCAACTCAAAGTAATCATTCTGGATATCAACCAGGATCAGCGCAGTGTCAGACATGTGTTTCCCTTTGATCATGTGCGTTTTACATCCCCAATATGACCGGCCTTGACCGGACCCGATATTGGCGGATACGACAAAACATATGCAGATAATGCCAAAACCCTCGATCCAGATCGCCTTGATGAACCCGCCCGGCGCGCAGCAATCGGCGATCCTTGGCCTGGCCGACATCTTTCGCCTGCTGCCGCGCCTGTCCCCTGATGGCGGGCAATCCTGCCGGGTGGACCTGCATATTCTGGACGAAGCGGCGCTGGACGACCGGCCCCTGGATGCGTTCCTCTTTCCGCCCTCGATTGAGGGCGCTCCGGACACGCCGCACAGTCCGTTTGTGCCTTGGGCCCGTGCCCGACATCAGCAGGGCGCGTTGACCTGTTCGGTCTGTGCCGGGGCGTTCTGGCTGGGGCATGCCGGGCTGCTGGATCACCGCCCGGCGACAACCCATTGGGCGTTAGAGCCGCAGTTTCGCGCCATGTTCCCCAAGGTTGATCTGCGGCCTGAACATATCTTGGTGGACGATCACGATATCATCACCGCCGGTGGGCTGATGGCCTGGCTGGACCTTGGATTGTTCCTGACCGGATACTGGTTTGGCCCCGACATGGTTTCGCGTCTGGCGCGGCATCTGTTGGTTGATCCTGCGGGGCGCGAACAGCGGCATTACTCCAGCTTTCGACCCAACCGCGCCCATGGCGACGCACAGGTTCTGCGCAGCCAGCGGCATATCGAATTGCGGTTCGCCGGGCCAATGGCGTCGGATGAATTGGCAACAATTGCCGGGTTAAGCCCGCGCACCTTTCTGCGGCGGTTCAAGGCGGCGACGGGGTATACCCCGGCCACTTATCTGCAAAACTTGCGCATCGAAAAGGCCCGTGGTGCGCTGGAACGCAGCGCCGACCCGACAGCAAAAATCGCCTGGGACGTCGGCTATCAGGATGCGTCGGCGTTCGGCCGGGTGTTCAAATCGGTCACCGGCCTGACACCGGGCGCCTACCGCAACCGTTTTCGGGTTTCCCCCGCCCGCGCAAGGTGATCCATCCGCCTTGCCCCTTGTGCGACACAGCCGCCGCCCGTATCTAAACAGTACCTTTTTTACCCGTTCAG
>JBLINN010000140.1:0-10484 GCA_047639325.1 Paracoccaceae bacterium
AAACCGTGACAAGTCCAATCTGAGCACATGGGACTTGGGACACACCCGTCACAAAGGGCAGTAACTGAAAAAGTTGTTGCGGCAATCTTGGCCGATGAACAGCTCTGGACGCCCTGAAAAGAAGTTAGTCTGGGCTGAGAACGGGCATCCGACGCTTTCGGTCAGTTTATGGCTCCTGACCCTTGGGCAATTTGCTTTGGCCTGCACCCCAATCCTCGTTAAGCTTGACTTGTTTAGATAGGGGAATATTGCCGCATGGGAAATTTTCAGCGAGTGTTTGGCCAGACCAAACCGGTGATCGCGATGGTGCATCTGGGCGCCTTGCCCGGCGCGCCGCTTTATGATGCGGATGCGGGGGTGCAGGGGCTGGTCGATGGCGCCGCCGCTGATTTGGCCGCATTGCAGCGCGCAGGTGTAGATGCGGTGATGTTTGGCAACGAAAATGACCGCCCGTATGAGTTTGACGTCGATCGCGCCTCGACCGCGACAATGGCGTTTGTCATCGGCCAGCTGCGCGGCCAGATAACCGTGCCCTTTGGGGTGAACGTGCTGTGGGATCCGCAAAGCACCGTGGCGCTGGCCGCCGCCACCGGTGCCGATTTTGTGCGAGAGATCTTCACCGGCACCTATGCGTCAGACATGGGGGTTTGGGCGCCAAATGCCGGGGCAGCGATGCGGTATCGCAACCGGTTGGGATGCAAGGATGTGGCGATGCTGTATAATGTCTCGGCAGAATTTGCTGACAGTCTGGACCGCCGCCCCTTGTCGGATCGGGCACGCAGCGCAGTGTTCTCGTCGATCCCGGATGCGGTGCTGGTGTCAGGGCAGATCACTGGCGAGGCGGCAGCGCTTAGCGACCTAGAGGCGGTCAAGGCGGTGCTGCCAGATACTCCGGTTCTGGCCAATACCGGTGTTAAGCACGATACGGTGGCAGATGTGCTGCGGGTTGCGGATGGCTGCATCGTCGGGTCGTCGCTGAAGGTGGATGGCGACACGTGGAACCCGGTTGATGCCGACCGCGCTGTCGATTTTATGGACCGGGCGCGCGTTGCGCGTGGGGGCGCGTGATGCGGGCGCGGTTGCGGCGAGATCTGGAGGATTTGATGCTGATCCCCGGCCTGTCGGGGTTTGAGGATCGGGTGCGCCGGGCGATCAAGGATCGGCTGCCGGATGGCGTGGATGCGCGCAGTGACCGGCTGGGCAACCTGATCGTCAGTTTTGCGGGCGACGCAGCTGCGCCTTCGGTGATGCTGTTCACCCATATGGATCAACTGGGCTTTATCGTGCGCCGGATTGCTGATGACGGGTTGATAGCGGTGGAACGGCTTGGTGGGGTGCCAGAGCGCGCATTGGCGGCGCAACCGGTGCTGTTATGTGTGCGTGAGGGCGCGGATGTGCCCGGCATCATCGCCAACAAAAGCCACCATGCCACCACGCCTGACGAGAAATATCAGGTGGTACGTGCGCCTGATCTGCGGATTGATACCGGGCACGGGTCAAAGGCCGCGGTCGAGGCTGCGGGCATTCGCATCGGCACACCGGTGGTCTATCGCCCGCATGTGATGCAGATGGCCGGGGGCCGGATTGCCGGAACATCAGTGGATGACCGCGCGGGCTGTGCGGTACTACTAGAGGTGGCGCGGGATTTGGCGGCACGTGACGGCGGGCCGACGGTGCATGTGGTGTTTTCGGTGCAAGAGGAATTCAACCTGCGTGGCGCGGTGGTAGCGGCGCAAACCTTGCAGCCCGATATCGCCATCCAGATTGACCTGATGAACGCCAGCGACACGCCCGATATGGCAGATCGCGGCGACATGGCGCTGGGGGGAGGCCCGGGCATCAGCCTTTATTCGTTCCACGGGCGCGGCACGCTGAACGGGGTTATCCCGCATCCAGGTATGGTGCAGCTGTTCGAACAGGCAGCCGGGGCGGTGGATATTGCGCTGCAACGCTCCGCGCAGGTCGGGGTGCTGACGGACCTTAGCTATGTGCAACTGGTGGGGCAGGGGGTGGCCAGTATCGATATCGGCTTTCCGATGCGCTATTCCCACTCGGCCTTGGAGATGTGCGATCTAAGCGATCTGGAAGGGCTGACGAGGTTGATTCTGGCCGCCCTTCCACGCATCGGCGCTGATTTCCCGCTGAACCGGGACGAGGTGCGCCCATGACCTATACGCTGGGCATAGATATCGGCACGTTCGAGGCCAAGGGCGTGTTGGTGGATGGCATGGGCAAGGTGATCGCCAGCGCCGCGCGCCCGCATCAGATGATCGTGCCGCAACCGGGCTGGGCCGAACACAATGCGGATGCCGATTGGTGGGGCGGGTTCGTAACCCTCACCCGTGCCCTGCTGGCCGACAGCGGTATTGACCCGGCAGAGATTGCCGCTGTGGCGTGCAGCGCCATTGGCCCCTGCATGTTGCCGGTGGACAAGGACGGCCAGCCGCTGATGAACGGGGTGCTCTACGGCGTCGACACCCGCGCAAGTGCCGAGATTGACGCGTTGAATGCGCAGGTCGGCGCGGATGTTATTCTGGATCGCTGCGGCAACGCGCTAACCTCGCAATCCATCGGGCCAAAAATCTTGTGGCTAAAGAACCAGCGGCCAGACCTGTTTGCCCGCACCAAACATATCCTGACCTCGACCTCCTATCTGGTGATGAAACTGACTGGGCAGATCGTGATCGACCACTATACCGCCGCCAATTTCAGCCCGTTTTACGATGTAGATCGGCTGGACTGGACCGACGACATGGCGCCTGGAATCATATCGCGCGAACAGCTGCCGCGCTTGGCGTGGTCCACAGAAATCGCCGGGCAGATCTCCGCCACAGCGGCAGCTGAAACCGGGTTGGCGGCGGGCACCCCGGTGACCACCGGCACTATTGATGCCGCCGCCGAAGCGGTCAGCGTTGGCGTGCGCGATACCGGTGACATGATGATGATGTATGGATCGACCATCTTTATCATCACGCTGACGGACACTCGGGTCTGCGACGCCGCGCTGTGGTATGCGCCCTGGCTGTTTCCGGGCAGCCACGCGTCGATGGCCGGGCTGGCCACCAGCGGCACGCTGACCCATTGGTTTCGTGACCAGTTTGCGAAAGAGCTACCGCGCGATCAGGCATTTCCGGTGCTGGCAACCGAGGCCGCCGTATCGCCGCCCGGGGCAAATGGCCTGCTGATGCTGCCCTATTTCTCGGGCGAGCGGACGCCCATTCAGGACCCAGCGGCCAAGGGCGCGTTTTTTGGCCTGAACCTGACCCATACGCGCGGCGACATGTATCGCGCGCTGATCGAAGGCATCGCGTTTGGTACCCAGCATGTAGTGGAAACCTATGCGGATGCAGGCCAACGGCCCCGCCGGGTGCTGGCAGTTGGGGGCGGCACCAAGAACGCGCTGTGGTTACATGCAACCTCTGATGTCAGCGGGCTGGATCAGATCATCTGCGAAAAAACCATGGGGGCGAGTTATGGTAACGCCTTTCTGGCAGCGGTTGCCATCGGTCAGGCCGAACCGGGCGATATCGAATGCTGGAACCCGGTGAACAGCCGGATCGACGCGCAGCATCACCCGGCCTATGACCGTAACTACCGCCTGTTCCGCCGTCTTTACGAACAGACCAAGGACATCGCGGCAGAGCTGTCGGCAAATTAGAGGATATGTGAGGAACAGTTTGGAAAACTGTCACAAACACCTGATATCGCAGCCCCATGAATGATGATTATGATCTAGACCACGCCTATGACATCGACGGGCCGAAATCCGCGGCCAAGCTGTATGGCGATTGGGCCGCAACCTATGATGCAGCCTTTGCCAGCGGCTGGAACTACGTCGCGCCGCGCGAAATTGCCCGGCTTTTGCTGGCCGAGGCCGGGGGTAACACACCGATCCTGGATATCGGTGCCGGCACCGGGCAGGTGGCGGAACACCTGCAAGGGCAGCTAAGCGATGCCATCGACATCACCCCGGAAATGCTGGACGTGGCCAAGACCAAGGGCCTGTACCGGCACCACATTGTCGGCGATCTGACCAAACCGCTGGAGATGGCAGACGGGGCCTATGGCGCGGTGATTTCCAGTGGCACGTTCACCCATGGCCATGTGGGCCCCGAATGCCTGCCAGAACTGCTGCGGGTCACCCGCCCCGGCGCGCTGTTTTGCTGTGGCACTATTCCGGCGGTGCTGGACGGGGCCGGGTTTGGCTAGGCCCTGGCGATACTGGTGGCCGAGGGGCGGATCTCACCAGTGCGGTTCCGGCAGATTGGCATTTATGAGAACGCAGACCATGCCCATAAGGATGACAAGGGTTTGGTCATGCTGTTCCACCGGCTGTAACCGGCGGATTATTTCACAGCACCAGATGCCATGCCCTTGATGATATAGCGCTCCAGCACGATACCGATCACGATCAGCGGCAGGATCGCCGCCCAGGACAGCGCCGCCATCGACCACCAGTTGATACCCTGCGATCCGGTCTGGCTGGCCACCATCACCGGCAGGGTCTTGGCATCGGTGGACGTCAGCAGCGCGGCAAAGAAATATTCGTTCCATGTCAGCACCAGCGACAGGATAAACGATGCCACCATGCCTGGTAGGGCAATCGGCAGCACGATAGTGAAAAACGCCCCCCAGATTGACAGACCATCGACCAGCGCTGCCTCTTCCATCTCCACCGGGATCGACTGAAACTGATCGCGCATGATCCAGATGACGATGGGCAGCACCGTTAGCGTATACAGCAGGATCAGGCCGATCCGGGTGTCCAGCAGCGCCAACTGTTTGTAAAGCACCAGAAACGGCAGCGCCAACACCACCGGCGGCAGGATCAGCTGACTAAGGAAAAAGAACGAGATATCGGGGTTGCGCATGAACCCAAACCGATAGCGGAACCGGCTAAGCCCATAGGCGGCCATACTGCCCAGCACCACGGCCAGCGTGGACGACCCCAGCGCCGACACCATCGAATTCCAGAACCGTTTCAGGAATTCCTCGCGCACTGTGCTTTCGGCGCCGATAGTTTCGGGTGACAGGCCCAGCGATCTCCAGCCGCGCCATTTCGGGTCAAAATCAACCCAGGGGATCATGTTGCCCTGCATCACGTCGGGTGCCATTTTGAACGAGGTGGTCAGCGTCCAATAGATCGGGAACAGGCAGATCAGCGTCCAAAGCGCCAGAATGCCGTAAATCACCACCCGCTTGGTCAGCCACTTGGCCTTATGCGCCAGATCGCTTTCGCTGTCGTGAAAGATTGGCGCGTCGCTCATTGCAAATACCTTGGGTTCATCCAGCGATCGACCAGCTTCATGAACAGGGTGATCGCGACGACAATCAGGATCAGATAGACGATGGCCAGCAAGGTGCCATAACCGACGTTCGATCGGTCGCGGTATTCGCGAAAGATAAAGCTGGTCACACTATCCGTGGCCCCGCCCGGCCCGCCAGAAGTGACGTTGATGATGATATCGGCCAGCTTTAGCTTGAAAATGATGCGGATCAGCACGGCGGTGATACTGACGGGCAGCATCAGCGGAAACGTCACTTCCCAGAAATTGCGCCACGGGTTGGCGCCATCAACACGGGCGGCTTCCTGAACCTCGCGCGGGATCCCCTGAAGACCGGCAAGGATCATGATCATCATAAACGGAATATACGTCCAGGCGTCCATCAGCATGATAGTGGCGCGGGCAATTTCGGGGTTGCCGAAAAAGCTGGGCGTGTCCCAGCCCAGCCAGCGCGCCAGACGCGCCAGTGGGCCAAAGCGGGTTTCCATCATCGACTTGCCCACCATCCAGCTGACCGCCACGGGCGACAGCATCAGTGGCATCAAAAACGCCACCCGAAAGAATTTGCGTGCGCGGATGTCGCTGGCCAAGATCAGCGCCAGACCAAAGGCGATGGCGTATTCGACGATGATCGCAAGCGTGTAATACACCATATTTTTCAAGGCGTTCCAGTAAAACGGATCGCTCCACATCTGGCGGACATTATCCAGCCCGTTGAACTGACGGCCATTGGGGTTGGCAAGGTTCCAGTCACTGAGCGCGATCAGAACGGCGTAGAGCAGCGGAAAGACCACCATTGCCACCACAAACAACACACCCGGCAGGATGAACAACACGCGCTTGCCCTGTTCGCCGCGCAACACCACCTGGGCCACGCACAGGCAAGTGGCCCAGAACATGTAGCCGTACAGCCCCAGCCGCCATGTCTCGAATTGCAGCCCGGTCACCCCGTATTCGGACAGGGCCAGCACCAGAAACGACAGCGCCATGATAGCAGCACTGCCCCAGATCAGCACCCTGCCCAACAGCACCCGGCGCGGGGTGATATTGTCGAGTGTGACTACATGCAGAAGATCGCCGTCGGTGCTCATACTAACATGTTAGCTGCGGCGGGCGGGCGTGTTAAGTCACTAAATTGGCAGACCTGCTTTCTTTGTTATTCGACCAAAAGGCCGGGGCAGGGTAAGCTGTGATAAGGCTGTGCAGGGGAAATCTATGTTTGTCGTCGTACTGATCCTTTTGGTTTTCTATGCCTCGCCCGGGTATGCCGCAGGGCCGTTTGCCACGTTCGAGCGGGCAAGCGAACCGGTTCTGAACGACCCGCATGATCTGACCTTTGGGCCGGACGGGCGGCTTTATGTGGCTGACAAATTCGGCAATCGCATCGTGGTGATGGACCCCAACACGCTGGAAGTGATCGAAACCTTTGGCGACGGCGAATTGCCGGGCGTGCATGACATCAGCTTTGGCCCTGACGGCAAGGCCTATGTCGCGGCAACCGGGCTGAACGCCGTCGTATCCTATTGGTTCGTGGATGGCGTGGCGACGGTCGAATATGCGCTGGGCCAGTTCCCCCGCACCGAAGGCGCGTTGGCGCATTCCAACGGCAAGCTTTACGTGATGGCGTCGGGCATCGGCATGCTGGTGGCGATGGAGAACGGCAAATCGGTGGCTGCCGTTCAGGGCCTGCCCGGTGCGCATGATGTGGCCGAAGGGCTGGATGGGTCGATCTGGGTGGCCGACACGGGCCGCGCGCGACTGGTGCAGTTCAGTCCGTCGCTGGATGTGATGACGGTGCTTGATGATGTCAAATACGGCCTTATTGGCCCACGCTATATGGACGTGGACGATTTTGGGCGGCTGGTGGTGGCGGATCAGGATGCGCACCGGGTGCTGATGATCGACCCGGTTACTGGCGATCTGATCGGGGTGATCGGTGACGACAAACCCGGCATTGGCCCCGGCAAATTCGACGACCCCGAAGGGGTGGCGGTGCGCGGCAACAGCTTTTACTTTTCAGACAGCGATAATAACCGCGTGGTGAAATATGTGGTTGTGGTGAATTGAGGGGCATACTTTTTTGCCGGGGACAGAAACGTATGGGGTTTGGCCAACCCTGATCGAAACCCATCCCGCTGGACAATCTATTGCAGGCCCGCGCCGCTAAGCGCTGATATCAGGCGCGCCCGCTCTTTTGCGACCGGATAGGGAAACATACGCGCAGCATGGGCCAGGCTGTATTTCGGGGCGATGGATTTGATTGCGGCGACCATGTCGGTTGCGGCCTTGTGTTGGCCGACCTCCCAATAGGCCCGGGCAAGTTGCACACGGGCAGGGACAAAGCGGGGAACCCGATCAAGAACCGACAGGAAATGCGCGATCGCCACGTCGTGTTCGCCCAGCAGAACCTTTGTGTGCCCCCGTGGAAAGTCCCAACTGGGTGGGAAATAACTGTCCTTGGCAAGCACGGCTTGCAAAAGCGGCTCGGCGCGTTTTGGCTGTGCGAGACGGTTCATCGTTTCGCCAAACGCATGGTACACTTCGGCACTGTCGGGATTGCGGGCAATGGCGGCCTCGAACGCGGCAATGGTTGCCTCGGGCTGACCGCGAAACCCTAAAACCCAGCCAAGCCGTGCATAGCCAATCGCTGATCTGTCATCAAGCTGGATCGCCTGCCTTGCCAGCGCCTCGGCGGGATCAAGTGTTTGGTCTGCACCCGGCAAGCCAAAGACATAAAGCGTGGTCCGGCAATAGGCCTGCTGCGCAAAGGCATCGGCAAAGGTTGGGTCAAGTTCGGCGGCCATGGCGAAATGGGCAAGGGCTTTGGAAAACGCGGTGGGTTCGTAGCGGAAATAGGCATAGCGCCCCTTCAGGTAATGATCGTAGGCGTCCGAGTTGCGGGTGCCATGCGGCACCGGCGCGGTGATTGGCCGACCCGGCGACAGCACATCCGCAAGCCGGTCGATTATCCGGTCGTGACCGGCCAGCAGACTTGCGCGGGTCGGATCAAACCGCTCTGCCCAAAGCTGATGCGTTCCCGTGCCGTCAAGGACTGCCACGTTGATGCGGATATTGTCCCCCAGTTGGCGCACACTTCCGTCGATGATGTTGGATATACCGGCGTCGGACGGCGGCGCCGTGTCTGCCAGCGCCCGTGACGTATTATACGACAAAACCCCAAAGCCGCTTTGCCGCGACAGGCCAATAATCAAGTCTTCGGTCAGACCGTCGGCCAAATAGGCCGCGTCCGCTGCGTCAGATGGGGCGCGAAACAGCCGCACCAGCACGACTACTCTGTTGGCTTGGGCAGTGCCCGGCGCATCCGGGCCTTTTGCCGTGATGTCGGCGACAAACCGATATCCCCAGGAATGAATGGTCCGAACAAACCGCTTGTCTTTCGCTTGATCCCCAAGGGCCGCCCTAAGGGCCTTGATCGCCCCGGATATCGCCCAATCGCTGATGATGCGTCCCTGCCAGATAACTTCGATCAGGTCTTCGCGGCTGACCACGCGGTCACGGTGGCGGATCAGATACTCTAGCAGACGCAGGCTTTGTGGTTCGATACTGACAACCACGCCGTCCCGGGTCAGCTCGGACGCTGCCGGGTTCAGACAGAATGGGCCAAATTGCCAAACATCGCCCGGTTCCATGTCCACAGCGGCCATCCTCCCAATATCCTCCAAAAACAGTCCAGCACTGCTCAAGCACTATGCGCGCAGTTGCGTCATATATCGACCATAGAAGCCTAACAGGAGGTAGAAATGCTAAACTTTAAAACGCTCGGAACCGCAGTTTTTGTCACTCTTGCAGCGAGTACTGCTATGGCAGAGCGCGTCAATGTCGCCAGCAATGCTACCGTCGCCCAATCGGTCGAGCGGCTGACCGAGGCCGTTGAAGCCGCCGGTGCCAAGGTCTTTACAACCGTCGATTTTGCCCAAGGGGCAGCGTCGGTCGGTGAAACATTGCGCCCGACCACGGTTGTCATTTTTGGAAGCCCAAAAATTGGGGCGGCGGCGATGAAACGGGGGCAGACGATGGCGCTGTACTTGCCGCTGCGCATTCTGTTTTTCGAAGATGTGAATGGCCAGACATGGGCCACCTATGATGAACCCACTGCGGTGGCCCCTTCGCATGGTCTGGCAGCTGACGATCCGGCCGTCATAAATATGCAAGGCGCGCTTGCAAGGTTTTCGGCGATAGCCGCCGGGCAGTAACGTTGCGCAGGGTCGCTAAAGGCGGCTTGGCGGTCAAGCCTCTGGCTGGGCTTCGGGCTTGATCGCGAGGGCGTCGCGCCGCAGATGGTCCAATGCGAACACGTCCTGGTGGCGGAATACGATCAGCAAAAGACAGGCGGCGAATGTGATGCTGGTTGGGTAGAACACCTGCGAATTAAATACGATACGATCGACGCCGGTGATATACCAACGATACGGATCAATAATGGCCCACCACACGCTGACCGCCGTAAATCCGTGGATCACCGCCTGCAATGGCAGCGCAAATCGCCGCCACAACCCAACAACGCAAAGCACGCCAATAACAAGTTGGGCGCCCCCGGTCGCATAGCCAAGAATGGCATTTGTGGTCGCATCCAGCTCAAAATTCCGCCCAATGGCCATCGGCGGCTTGGCTTTGACGATCTTGTTAAGACCCCCCCAGATCAGAAGAAACCCGGTTGTGACGCGCAGCAAGAGAAGGGCAATTCGTTGGGCCAGGGTCGATGTGAGTAATCGGTCAAGTGTCATCAAAGGCTCCTTGCAAAAGGGGCGGCGTGCAAATGCGGGCGACCGGCCCCCTTTGCCCCAATGGTTACTGACTGGTGGATAGGTCGGCAAGGTGTGGGTCCTGGACCTCAAGCTGTCGTGATCTGAAGTTCCCGGTGAGGGTTTTGGGGTGGGGCATTGCGAGGCGGGATTGCGCCTAAAACGGTCGATTTTGCCGGGGACAGAAACGTATGAGTTTTGGCCGGACACGCATACTGGGTCTGTCGGATCAAAGCCAAAAAGAACCGGCGACCATTAGAAAACCGTCGTCGGTATCTTTGAAATCGCCAGAAGCTTAGTTGTTTGCAGTCAATGGAGGGAGTATCCGAAACTCTGTGTATGGGGATTGGCCCATGCGGTTAAAACGGGTCACTTATTGAACCGTTCGGGGTATAAGATAGCGAACTGGTTTCGTGCTGCAACCCATTCTCTGACG
>JBLINN010000141.1:0-10456 GCA_047639325.1 Paracoccaceae bacterium
CTCCGCCTTCGCTAAACACGATCTCAAACAAGTCCTTGGCAATCTTGCCGCTGATATCCCCCTTGGAAATCAGGTCAATAATCCCGCCCAGCTGCGCCGGAGACACCGGACTTTGGCCAATATCGTGGTCTTCTTTCTTCAACCGGCCAAACAGCTCGTTGATCACCCAGTTCGCCGCCAGTTTCCCATCACGATTTTGCGCCACAGCCTCAAAATACCCGGCCGAATCCACATCCGCCGTCAGCACCGAAGCGTCATAAGAAGACAGCCCGAACTCATTGATAAACCTAAGTTTTTTGGCATCCGGCAGTTCTGGAAGTGACGCGGCAATCTCGTCCACCCAAGCCTGCTCAATCTCTAGCGGCAACAGATCCGGGTCGGGGAAATAGCGGTAATCATGCGCCTCTTCCTTGGACCGCATCGACCGGGTTTCGCCCTTGTCGGGGTCATACAACCGGGTCTCCTGATCAATCTCGCCCCCCGCCTCGACAATCGCAATCTGCCGCCGCGCCTCGACATCAATCGCCTGTTGGATGAACCGCATCGAGTTCATATTCTTGATTTCACAGCGGGTGCCCAAATGGGAAAAGTCCTGTGTTTCCTGATACTTCTCGTATTGTCCTGGCAGGCAGATCGACACGTTCACATCCGCCCGCATGCTGCCGCTTTGCATGTTGCCATCACAGGTCCCCAAGTACCGCAGGATCTGGCGCAGCTTGGTGATAAAGGCCGCCGCCTCTTCGGGGCCGCGAATGTCGGGGCGGCTGACGATTTCCATCAGCGCCACACCGGTGCGGTTCAGGTCGACAAACGACATGTTCGGGTCCATGTCATGGATCGACTTACCCGCGTCTTGCTCCATATGAATACGTTCGATCCGCACCAGCCGGGCAGTGCCGTCGCCCATTTCCACCAGCACTTCACCCATCCCGACAATCGGGTGGTAAAGCTGCGAAATCTGATAGCCTTGCGGCAGGTCAGGATAGAAATAGTTCTTGCGATCAAAGGCACTTACAAGGTTTATCTCAGCCTTCAGGCCAAGCCCGGTGCGCACCGCCTGTTCAATGCAATATTCGTTGATCACCGGCAACATGCCAGGCATCGCCGCATCCACAAAGGCCACGTTTGAATTCGGCTCGGCGCCAAATTTGGTGGACGCGCCCGAGAACAATTTGGCGTTCGAGCTGATCTGCGCATGCACCTCCATCCCGATCACCAGTTCCCAGTCGTGCTTGGCTCCGGCGATGGTTTTGATCTTGGGCGTTTCGTATGTCAGGTCCAGCATGGCGCGCCTCATGTCCGCTTGGGTTCGATTGCGGTTTTAGGCCAGCCTGCAAGGCGGGGCAAGGGGCTGGCCGTTCTTCGCCTCGCTTAGCCGGGGGTGGCGACAGGCGCTGTGTCGCCGGTGCGTGCAGGGTTGCGCATAAGCCGTTGTATTGAAAAGAAATGTGCTGCCAGGAATACCGGCACCAGCAACGCCGGGATCATCACCAACGGATAGGCCCCGACGATGTTAGGCGCGTCATGCGCCATCAGCTGATACACGGTTTCCGAGGTGATCAGCCCGGTTATCAGCGCCACGGTAAAATCTACCGTCCCAATCACATTGGCCTGCACCACTAGCCGCCGGGCCTTTGGGTCCCCCCGGTTCACCGCCTGCATTGCACGATACCCGGCGATCCCAGCCCAGATATCGCCAAATCCGGCGGGCAGGGCAAAGATCCACGGGATATCGCCAACGGCCCAACCCAAAAGAAAAACGCCGCCTAGCATGCGAAACGATTGAATTCCCATGAAATAATTCTGCCCCATCCGGTCAATCACAACCCGCGCCGGACTTGCCAAGCGCCCCAGCGCAAACAGCAGCACGGCGCCCCCCACAAAGAACCAGCCCACCCAGGGCGGGGCAAAGGCAAACGGGGCCTGACCCATAACGCCAAGCTGCGCCACATAGGTTGCCAATGCGGCCCAAAGCCCTAATAACAAGGCCATTCCGCCCAACAGGCGTGGCACTTGTCGCACCGTCAGGCCATGGCCAACAGCCCCTGCCGCGTTCACCGCGACAAGGGCTAGGGCAGTGCCCAGCACAAGGATCGTCATCGTGTTGATGTAGGCGGTAAAGATATCTGTCAGCATAAGTGTCTCCTAAATGCAGAATCAGTAGATACTACTAATATAGAAGTCACTTCACAAATACTAGCGGTACTTGTATATTGTGCGGTATGACAGTGGATAAACGCGACAATTGCCCGGTTCTGCGGGCCACAAATGTGATCGGCGACCAGTGGTCGCTGTTGATCTTGCGCGAGTTTTTTCTGGAAGGCCCGCGCCGCTTTCAGGATTTGCAGGATGTGCTGGGGGTGTCGCCAAACACCCTGTCAACGCGGCTGAAAAAGCTGGAACAGGGCGGTGTTTTGGATCGGCATGTCTATACTCAGAACCCGCCGCGGTCCGAATACCGGTTGACCGAGGCCGGGCAGGCGCTAGCGCCGATGATGTCAGCGCTGCGCAGTTGGGGGCAAATGTTTACGCCTGATTTGCCCAAATAGCGCCGCTGTTAGGCCGGGTGCAATTCCGGCCCGTTTGGGGTGAATGTCACCCGCAACCCGCGGTCGATATCGTCGCGGAACAGGTCGGCGATCACTTGCAAGGCATCCGCCTGTCCACGCGCCGCAAACCGGGCCAGCGAGGTGACGCGCGAGTTGTTGTCAAACCCGTCTGCCGCATGCGCCCAGATCATCGGGTGCAGCTCTGTCAGGTGGTCGCGGATCAGCCATTTGGCGCAGTCGGCAATCTGCATCCGCGGCAGGTCAGCGACGGAACTCTGGCCCAGATCATGTTGCAGCCCGACCGAGCAATAGGCGGCCAACAGGTTGATCATCGCCTGATCGGGGCGCGCGGTGACGATGTCGTGCAGCCCATCGATGAAGAAATCCACATCGACAATGGCACAGGCCTGTGAATCCACGGCAATGGCATCAAAGCAGACCCAAGTATAGCCACCGGCCCCCCAGATATCCTGGGTGCGCGACGCGGTGCGCCGGGCCTCTAGTTCCAGCTGTTGGTAGGTGCCAAACCAGCGCGGCAACAGGTGGTTTCCCAGGGCGCGCATATGGCGGTGGTTATGCGGATCAAGGTCGATAAGGTCTTCGTAATCATCGGCAATTCGGGTCTGCGGATCGCGTTGCCCGGCCAGCAGCGCACAACGTGCGGCCGCCATAATCGGGCTGTCCAGCTCGATCCCGCACAGCGGCGCCAGCAGGTGTTGCGCGCGGTCGAAATGGGCGGCACAGCGGGTGCGGTTCAGCTTGGGCACAACCGAATCCCAGCCGGTTCCGCGCCAGGCCCAGCCGACGTCAATATGGGCCAGCGCCACGATCAGGGTGATAACCGACTCGTCGGGATGTTCGCGCCGCACGGCTTCCAGCGCGATGATCCCATCGACCATCGGCGCATTATTGGGTGGGCGGCCTTCCATCAGGGCATGTTCCACCGCCAGCATCACGTCTGAACGGGCGCCGTATGCCAGCAAATCGGCAATCGGCATGCCGCCGGGTGTGGCCGTGCGGTTAGCGTCTGCGGCCCGGATTTCATCGGCCAGATCTTGCCAGCGGTCCTGACGCGCCAGAAACTGGCCCCGTTCATGCGCGGCGCGGCAGGCGTGATCGTCGCGGTTTTGGTCCAGCACCGGGATGCTCAGGCAATCCTCGGCGCGCAGATGCGGTGCCGGTGCGGGGCGATGATCGACCTGCGGTGCCGTAGGGGCCGAAGCCGAGTGCGACACAGGGTGCGACACAGGGTGCGACACAGCGGCCGGCGCAGAGGGCAGGGAAGGAGCAAGCGCCAGCACTAGTTGCGGCTTGGCAAACCCCAGCCGGGATTTGAGTGCAGCAATGGCAAGGGCCAGGGCAGGAATGACAGGTGGCGTCCGTTTCAGCATGATAAATCCGTGAGCAGCAGGTGAATTGAACTCTTGCCTCTTTGATGCTGCTGCAATCAGGCGCAAACATGGCGGGCTTGCGGTGTTTCGGGACAGCTATTGGGATATTTGCGTGGCGGAGTTTGGTGCTTTCCGCGGCGGACCCTGCCTAGAAGTTGACAAAATGGTGCCAGATCACCTTGACGTTGCGCGCCGTCAGGGCGGATTCAAAGGCGCGGTGCGGCGGCAGCGCGTCATAGGGCAGGCGCACCCGTTTGCCGTCGCGCAGCATCGCCGTCACCCGCACAGAAAAATCCCAGCGGGTGTCAAACCGCATATGGTCAACCTCGTCGAGTTCCACAAAGGCCGCCCGTCGCCCGCTGTGCCAATCCAGCCGATCCTGAGACAGCTGCACCCCGGCGCTGGGATCGGCATAAAGGTCCCACAAGGCGGGCAGGGTGGGCAGCGCCAGCGCCGCCATCAGCCACCAGGCCGCATCGACCAGCAGAACCGCGGCCGGCAGGACCGTATAGACCGCGATCAGGATCACCACCGTGCGGGTATCGCGACCCTGCCGGGTAAAGCTGTAGGCGGGCAGGTCGGTCATCGCCCGCCGGTTACGTCCAGCGTGGTGCCGGTGACATAGCTGGCGGCATCTGACAGCAGGTACAGGATGGCGTCGGCGACTTCGTCCGCTGTTCCGGCGCGGCGCATTGGTACGGCGGGGCCAATGCGGCTGGCGCGGTCCGGCTCGCCGCCTTTGGCGTGGATGCCGGTATCGATCACCCCGGGGCGCACCGCGTTGACGCGGATGCCTTCGGGCGCCACCTCGTCCGATAGGCCCTTGGTGAAAGTGTCGAGTGCGGCCTTCGAGGCGGCGTAGTCGACAAACATATTGCCCGATCCCAGCCGAGATGCTGCCGAGGACACATTTACAATCACCCCGCCATCACCCTGCGCCAACATCCGCACCACCGCTTGCTGGGCGACCAGAAACGCGCCGATCACGTTGATGTCGAACATCCGCCGCAGCCTTGCATGGGTAAAGTCAGTGACCTTGGCGGTGGCATCGACTACGCCTGCATTATTCACCAGCGCGTCCAGCCGCCCGAATTCGGCGTCAACCTGTGCATAGATACTGGCGATCCCCTCGGGGGTTGCCACGTCGCCCGGGCATAACACCACCCGCGCCCCGGCGTTGGTGGCCGCATCCACCACCGCCTCTGCCGCGTCGCGGTTGCTGAGGTAATTCAGCGCCAGATCATAGCCTTGCGCGGCGGCCATCCGCGCGGTGGCGGCGCCGATTCCGGCGCTGGCACCGGTGATAAGCAGGATTTTACGCATGGCTCAGGCCCCTTGAATGCGGCTGATCATTTCGCTGGTATCGCGCGACAACCCGGGCGTGTCGGCGATGCGCTGCAATTGGGCCGCGATCAGCGCCTGACGATCGCTGTCATAACGCCGCCATGTCTGGAACGCGCTGCACATGCGCGCAGTTGTCTGCGGGTTCACCGGGTCCAGCCGGATCAGCCAATCGGCCATCAGCGCATAGCCCGCGCCATCGGCGGCATGGAACCCGGCGTGGTGCATCGACAGCGCGCCAAACACCGCGCGGAAGCGGTTGGGGTTCTTCCAGTTGAAATCCGGGTGCTCGGTCAGGGCGCGCGCCACGTCCACCGCCGTGCCCGGGTCGGCCTGGGTCACCTGCAGCATGAACCATTTGTCGATCACCAGCCGGTCTGCCTGCCATTGGTCATAGAAGGCCGCCAGTTCTGCCTCGCCCTTGTCGACACTTAGCAGGCAGGCCAGGGCCGACAATTGCAACGTCATGTTATCAGCCTGCGCATATTGCGCCGCCGCCTGCGCCCCGCCATCCAGACGCGAGATCAGCGACAGTGCAGCACCCCCCAAGGCCCGTTTGCCAGACTGGTCCGCATCTGGCGCGTAGGGCGCGTCTACCCGGCAGTCGGCCTGAAGGCGCGGCAGGGTATCCTGCGCGTGCTGCGCCAGACTTTGTTTCAGGGTTTGTGAAGCGGTCCAGATCGCCATCGGGTCCGGTACAGTGCCCGCATCCGCCATCGCCCCGGCCAATTCCGACTGCCCCGGCTGCGCCAGCATCAGCGCGCGATAAGCCGGGTCCAGCGCGTCGTCGCGCAGCACTTGCAGCATGCCGTCCAGATAATCAGCGTCCGGCGCCGTACCCTTGGTGGCCATGTCGATCAGCGAGGATTTGGCCAGCGCGCGGCCAGCCTCCCAGCGGTTGAACGGATCGGTGTCATGCGCCAGCAAAAAGGCGTTTTCGGCGGTGCTGCTGTCGCGGTCGAGGATCACCGGCGCGGAAAAGCCGCGCAGGATCGACGGCACCGGCTTGGCAGCCAGCCCGTCAAAGGTGAAGGATTGCGTGGGCTGCGTCATCTCTAGCATCTGGGTTTCCAGAACCTCGTCGCCATTGGCCCCCAGCAGCCCCAGATTGATCGGGATCACCTGCGGTTCGGGGCTGGGCGTGGCGGCACTGGGCGGGGTGGTTTGGGTAAAGGTCAGCGTATAGCTGCCGTCCTGCCAGTCTTCGTCCACCTTTAGGCGCGGTGTGCCAGCCTGCGCATACCAGCGTTTGAACTGGGTCAGGTCGCGGCCCGTGACGTCCTGAAACACCGCCAGCCAGTCCTCGATTGTGCAGGCCTGACCGTCATGGCGGGCAAAATACAGGTCCAGCGCTTGCGCATAGGCGGCGTCGCCGACCAAGCGCTTTAACATGCCGATCACCTCGGCGCCTTTTTCGTAGATGGTCGCTGTGTAGAAGTTGTTGATCTCTTGAAAGCTGGCGGGCCGGACGGGATGCGACAGCGGGCCGTTATCTTCGGCGAACTGGCGCGCGCGCAAATCAATCACGTCGCTGATCCGTTTGACCGGGGCAGAGCGCATATCCGACGTAAACTGGCTGTCGCGGAACACCGTCAGCCCTTCTTTCAGGCACAGCTGGAACCAGTCGCGGCAAGTAATGCGATTGCCGGTCCAGTTGTGGAAATATTCATGCGCGATGATCGCCTCGATCCGCTCGAAATTCATGTCGGTGCTGGTTTCGGGGCTGGCCAGCACGGCAGAAGAGTTAAAGACGTTCAGGCCTTTGTTTTCCATCGCGCCCATGTTGAAATCATCCACCGCGACGATGTTGAACACGTCCAGATCATATTCGCGCCCGTAGACCTGTTCGTCCCACAGCATCGACCGTTTCAGGGCGTCCATGCCAAAGGCGCATTTGCCCTCGTCCCCCGGACGCACCCACAGGTTCAGCGCCACGGCGCGGCCCGAACAGGTGGTAAAGCTGTCGGGATGCGCGACGAGATCGCCCGCCACCAGCGCAAACAGATAGGCCGGTTTTGGCCAGGGATCATGCCATTCGGCCCAGTTTTCCCCTGCATCACCCGGGTTGCCGTTGGACAGCAACACGGGGTGCGGGCCGTTCACCCGCACGCTGAACACAGACATTACATCGGGGCGGTCGGGGTAATAGGTGATCTTGCGAAAGCCTTCGGCCTCGCATTGGGTGCAATACATGCCGTTGGACATATAAAGCCCTTCGAGGGCGGTGTTGCCCGCCGGGTCAATTTCAACCACGGCCTCCCAGACGAACGGTGCGTCGGGCACGGTGCAGGTCAGGCCAGTGTCGGACAGGTCTGGGGTGACGTCGCTGCCATCAATCTGCGCGCTGATCAGTTTCAGGTTTTCGCCATGCAGAAAGAAGGTTTTGCCCACCGCTTCGGGGTTGGGGCGGAACGCGATGCGGCTGGTGACGCGGGTGGCGTGTGGGTCCAGATCAAAGGTCAGCTGGACGCTGTCTGCGATAAACCCAAAAGGCGTGTAGTCCTTAAGGTAGATGGTTTGGGGGGTTGCATCGCTCATCATTCATGTCCCGCTGGTTGGAATTGGGATGACGTTATGAACTTCGCACCCGGGCCGCAAGCGCGCATGGGGGTGGCAGACCGGCTGGGACAGCTTGCCGGTCTGTTGCCTATCGGAAACTTTCGTTCTAATGAGCACCAGTATACAACGGCGTACACTGGCAAGGAAGCGGGCATGAGCGAGCGACAGAACCTGAACGGGATGCAGGTTGCATCTGAACTGGTTGATTTTATTACCAATCGGGCTTTGCCGGGCACCGGTGTGGCGCCAGACGATTTCTGGGCCGGGCTGGCGCGGATGGTCACTGAACTGGGCCCGGAAAACCGGGCGTTTCTGGCCAAACGCGAAGAGTTGCAGGGGCAGATTGATGCCTGGCACGTCGCGCGGCGCGGGTCGCCGCATGATCACGAGGCTTATAACGCGTTTCTGCAAGAGATCGGCTATCTGCTGCCCGAAGGCGCGGATTTTGCGATTGAGACCGCCAATGTCGATCCGGAAATCGCGCTGGTGCCGGGGCCGCAGCTGGTGGTGCCGATCACCAACGCGCGCTATGCGCTGAACGCCGCCAATGCCCGCTGGGGCAGCCTGTATGACGGGTTTTATGGCACTGACGCGATGGGCAGCCTGCCGCCTGCCGGTGGCTACGACAAAGGGCGCGGCGCGCGGGTTGTGGCGCGGGCGCGGGTGTTTCTGGATCAGGCGTTTGCGATTGAGGGTACCAGCCATGCGGATGCACGGCGCTATCACATCCGGGACGGCGCGCTGCTGGTAGATGATCTGCCGCTGGTCTCGCCCGAGAAATTCGCAGGCTTTCGCGGTGATCCGCGCGCGCCTGAGGCTGTGTTGTTGGTCAACCACGGGCTGCATGTAGAGCTGGTGTTTGACCGCACGCATGTGATCGGCGCGCATGATCAGGCCGGGCTGGCGGATGTGCGGCTGGAAAGCGCGATTTCGGCCATTATGGACTGCGAGGATTCGGTGGCCTGTGTCGACGCCGAAGACAAGGTTCTGGCCTATGGCAACTGGCTGGGCCTGATGAAGGGCGATTTGCAGGCCAAGCTGGACAAGGGTGGGCGGCAGGTGACGCGGTCGTTGGCCGCCGATCCGGAATTTATCGCACCAGATGGCAGTGTTTTGCGCATCAAAGGCCGTGCACTGATGTTGATCCGCAATGTTGGCCACCTGATGACCAACCCGGCGGTTCTGGATCACGATGGCAACGAGGCCTATGAGGGGCTGTTGGACGCGCTGATCACCGTGATGATTGCGATGCATGATTTGCAGCGCGACGGGGGCAATTCGCTGCATGGGTCGGTCTATGTGGTGAAACCCAAGATGCACGGGCCGGACGAGGTTGGGTTTACTGATCGCATTTTCACCATGGTCGAGGACATTCTGGGCCTGCCGCAGAATACTGTGAAAATTGGCATCATGGATGAAGAGCGCCGCACCAGTGTGAACCTGAAGGAGTGCATTCGCGCGGCAAAGTCGCGGGTGGCGTTTATCAATACCGGGTTTCTGGATCGCACGGGCGACGAGATTCATACCTCGATGGAGGCCGGACCGTTTTCGCGCAAGGATTTCATCAAACGCAAGGCGTGGATCGGTGCCTATGAGAACCAGAATGTCGATATCGGCCTGGAATGCGGGCTGTCAGGCCGGGCGCAGATCGGCAAGGGGATGTGGGCGATGCCTGACCTGATGGCGGCGATGCTGGAACAAAAGATTGACCACCCCAAGGCCGGTGCCAATTGCGCCTGGGTGCCCAGCCCCACGGCGGCGACGCTGCATGCGCTGCATTATCATCAGGTGGATGTGTTTGCGGTACAGGAACGGCTGAAGGCCGGCGGGCGTCGCGCATATGTTGATACGGTTATGGACATCCCGCTGGCAAGCTATCGCAAGTGGAGCGACGCGCAGAAGCAGCATGAGGTGGAAAACAACGCCCAAGGGATTCTGGGCTATGTGGTGCGCTGGATTGATCAAGGGGTTGGCTGTTCCAAGGTGCCGGATCTGAACGATGTTGGTCTGATGGAAGATCGCGCCACCTGCCGGATCTCGGCGCAGCATATCGCCAACTGGTTGCACCATGACGTGGTCACAGCGCAGGATGTGATGGCGTCGATGCACAAGATGGCCGCTGTGGTGGATGCGCAGAATTCTGGCGACCCGGGGTACCGCCCAATGGCGCCGGGGTTTGATGGTATCGCGTTTCAGGCGGCCTGTGATCTGGTGTTCAAGGGGCGGATTCAGCCCTCGGGCTACACTGAGCCGGTGTTGCATGCGCGGCGGTTGGAACGCAAAGCTGAACAGGGGGCCTAGGGGCCTTTTCCACCAGCGGAATTTTTACCCGCTGGTGGTTCTTTCATTGCAGGTTTGCCGCGCCGCGACCACCGATAGCGCGTTGCCGATAATGCTGACATCTGTTGTCAGGCCAGTCACCGGATCAACACCAGGTGGCGGTTGAAATCCAAATTTCACCGATTTCTCACCTGGTCTGGCGGCGCTGGGCGACGGGCCTTGCCAGACATAGATTAATGCGGTTCCGGGTTTCGTCAGTTTGCTGCGCGCATAGGTGCCAGCCCCGCACCAATAGATTGAATTCTCGGAAAAATCGGCTACGACCTCTATCAGGCC
>JBLINN010000142.1:0-10398 GCA_047639325.1 Paracoccaceae bacterium
CTCAGGCCACAATCATCAACTCTGTCGCCTCAACATGTAGTCTTGCCGGAACAAAGGGGATAAGCCTTATCCGGGTCAATGCAATCCTTCCGGGGATTGTTGCGGGGCCCCGTATGGAGGGCGTTATTCGCGACCGTGCGGCCACGACCGGGGTCAGTTACGGTGAGATGGAGGCCGATTATTTGCAAAAGATTTCATTGCGCCGGATGGTGACGATGGATGACGTGGCTGCAACCACGGCATTCTTGCTATCGGATGCGGGGGCCAATCTGTCGGGTCAGTCGCTGGCTGTGGACGGCAATGTTGAGACGCTTTGAGACAAGCCGCCTGAGGGCATTTGGAAAACACACGAATTCTTTGAGTTAAGGGAATCGAAACATGACGACGCAGAATCAAAACGGCAAGGTGATCATCACTTGCGCAATTACCGGTGCCATTCATACACCAACCATGACGCCCTATCTGCCGATCACACCTGACCAGATAGCAGCCGAGGCGATTGCCGCTGCTGAGGCTGGTGCGTCGATCCTGCACCTGCATGCCCGCAACCCGGAAACCGGCCAACCGGATCAAAGCCCGGAAGCGTTTGCGCCGTTCCTGCCCCGGGTGAAACAGGGCACAAACGCGGTCATCAATATTACCACCGGTGGCAGCCCCTATATGACGGTTGCGGAACGGGTCAGCCCCGCAGCGACGTATCAGCCCGAGGTGGCCTCGCTGAACATGGGGTCGATGAATTTCGGGCTGTACCCGCTTTTGGACAAATACAAAGAGTTCCAGTTTGAATGGGAACGCGCCCATCTGGAAGGCTCGCGCGATCTGGTTTTCCGCAATTCATTCAAAGACATAGAATACGTGCTGAAGACTTGTTATGGCAATGGCACAAGGTTCGAGTTCGAATGCTACGATATCTCGCATCTGTATAATCTGGCGCATTTTGCCGACCGGGGGCTGGTGAAGGCGCCGTTTTTTGTTCAATCGGTGTTTGGTTTGCTGGGCGGTATCGGCACCCATCCCGAAGATGTCATGCATATGAAACGCACCGCCGACCGGCTGTTTGGGTCTGATTTCCGCTGGTCGGTTCTGGGCGCGGGGGCAAGCCAGTTCCGCATCGCCGCGCAGGCCGCCGCATTGGGCGGCAATGTTCGGGTGGGTCTGGAAGACAGCATTTGGGCCGGTAAAGGGGAGCTGGCGACATCAAACGCCGTGCAGGTGAAAAAGGTGCGCCAGATCATCGAAGGGCTTGGGCTTTCGGTGGCAACGCCTGATG
Source organism: Paracoccaceae bacterium (assembly GCA_047639325.1). Lineage (GTDB taxonomy): Bacteria > Pseudomonadota > Alphaproteobacteria > Rhodobacterales > Rhodobacteraceae > NVQY01. The sequence continues at coordinate 1,271 of JBLINN010000142.1, forward strand.
AAGCACGCGAAATACTGGCGCTTAAAGGTGGCGATCAGGTTGGATTTTGACGGACAGATCCGGGAGAGAATAACATGTGAATTGAAGTGCTTTTGGACGTTAAAACCACGCTTGGCGAAGGGCCGGTCTGGGACGTGGACCAGCAACGCCTTTACTTTATCGACTCGATGGATGGCCGGGTGTTTCGCACAACTGCCCAAGGCACTGAAATCCGGACCTGGGATGTGCCGGGCAAGATCGGGTCAGTGGCGCTGCGCAAGGATGGCGAGGGGGCGATTGTCAGCCTGCAAGGCGGGTTTCACCGGCTGGATTTCAAAACCGGTGATTGCGAGCTGTTCCATGATCCCGAACCTGATCTGCCCGCGAACCGGTTGAACGACGGCAAAACAGACCGGCGCGGGCGATTTTTTGTGGGCTCGATGGACACGATGGAAGAGGGGCCAGTCCGGTTGCGCATTGACAAAGGCCCGCAGTTCAAGGCCGCCACCGGCCCCAAGGACCAAAACACATCCGTGTTCTGGCACATGTTCCGCCAACAGGATGCCGGACATGCGGTGAAGGTCGTGCAGGCCGGGAACATGACGCGCGATACGACATCCGTTTCGAGCATATTGCGCGGGCCATTGGCGAGGGTTTGAAACTGCCGGTCGTTTCGGTGTCGCAACAAGAGGCAACAGCGCATTTTGCCCATTTTGCCGCTATGGATGTAACGGCATCGGCGGATCAGACGATTTAATGGCCCCCCAAGGGTCCAACATTTTTGCACGATATTGAGGCGGGGCTGTGCTCTGACTGAGCCGGAATGACCTCAAGGCGTTGGCAATATTATCTAACGGGTTCTGCGATAGCTGCGCTGATAGACCCGCAAACCGAGGGCCCCGAGGGGCATCAGCCTAAATCAAAGTCTCTTTTACATAGGTTCTCTTTGCCAGCTCATTGTCGGACATCAGCGTGTCGAACATTTCTGACAGAATGGTTTCGGCGGGCATCATTTTGCGCCGAGGATTGGTCAGCAGGCTAATATCCACAACCGGCAGGTTTTTATATGGCGGCAGTTGTCGCAGATGGCCCAGCCGAACATCGCGTTCGGCGACGTGAACCGGCAAAGCACCGATGCCAAAGTTGGCGATGATCATCCGCCGTACCTCGGGCAGGTTCGAAGACACGCCGCGCAGGCCGGGGGCAAGGCGCGCGCGTTCGCGCAGGCGGACCACGGAATCCAGCGGGCCACCTTCGATTTCCGTCTGGAATGACACCGACGGTTCACCCTGAAGATCCGCAATTGCGATCTGCTTTTTGTCGAACAACCGATGGCGCGGCCCGCAATACAGCCCGAAATATTCCCGATACAGCACACGGGCTTGCAGGTTTTTGGGCCGCGAGTTCAGCAGGCAGATGCCAAAACTGGCCCGGTTCTGGCGGATGAGATTCAACACGTCCGCGCTTTCAGCCACGACAATCGAAAAGGTCACTTTTGGGTTCTCCGCCACAAACCGTTCCAGCAGCGCGTCAAAATGTGGCGACACCACATGGCTGGCCAGAATGAGGCTGATGTGGCCGGTGATGTCCTCTTCACGCGAATCCAGCAGCGCGGGCAATTGCGAGATCGCGCCGAAGATCGTTGAGCATTCAGAGTACAGTATTTTACCGGCCTCGGTCACATGAAACCGGTTGGGTTTACGGTCAATCAACTTGTGCCCGGTTCTGTCCTCAATCCGCTTTAGCGCGCTGCTGATCGTCGGCTGTTTCAGCCCAAGGAAATCGGCGGCTTTTGTAACCCCTTGCTGCTCGACCACAACCATAAATGTGCGCAACAGGTTCCAGTCCAGATTCCACGGAAATCTTTGTTCGTAAGGCTTCATCATAGATTTCATCAATATTTGTAATGTCGAATATCTATTTGCATGATGTATTTCGTCATGCAAGCTTTTTGCCAAAGCGCACGGGCTTGCCCGGCGTGAAAGACGGGCAAGCTGTCCCAACAAATCAGCCTGACAGTGATCAAGGAGACTAACATGACTTCACGTAGGACACTTTTATCAACCGTGCTCGGCGCCGGGATTGTTGCGATGACCAGCTTTGGGTCGGCCAATTTTGCCGTTGCCGAAGAACTGGACACAATCAAGGAAAAAGGCGTGATGCGCATCGCCATGAGCGGCGCGTATCCTCCGTTCAACTTCGTGAACGAGAAAAACGAAGTTGTCGGCTTTGACCCCGCGATCGGTGCCGAAATTGGCAAGCGTATGGGTGTCGAAGTGGAAATCGTCACCACGGCGTGGGACGGGATCATCGGCGGCCTTCTGGCCAACAAATACGACGCCATCGTAGGATCAATGTCGATCACCGAAGAGCGTGACAAAGTGGTTGATTTTGTCGGCCCGTATTACACTACCAAACGCGCGGTGTTCACCAAGGCAGGCTCGGACATCACCAGCGTTGCCCAACTGAAAGATGTCACTGTTGGCGTTACATTGGGCGAAACCCACGAAGAATGGGCGCGCGACCAAGGCTATACCATCCGGACCTACAAAGGCCTGCCAGAGTTGCTGCTAGAGCTGGAAAACGGGCGCGTCGACGTCATAGTGAATGACTCGATTGCCGCGATTCTCGCGATGAAGGAAAAGGGGTTTGCCTTTGCCATGCTGTCCGATCTGGAAACTGGCGTGATTGGCGCAGGCATTGCGATCCGTGAAGGCAATCCGGCATTGGGGGCCGCCATGCAGGCTGCGCTTGACGAGATGATGGCCGACGGAACCTATCTTGAGATTGCCGACAAATGGGTTGGTGGCGACATCCGCTAAGGCGTGTAAACAATTGGCCCGCCGCACGCTGTGGCGGGCCTCTTTCTGAATTGGGGTATCTCGTGGCAACAGAATACGGAAAACTGACGTGGCAGGACGTGCGCGATGCCGACAAGGATCGCGTGGTCATTCTGAACGTCTCGGCGACAGAAGATCACGGACCGCATATGCCACTGGATACCGACACGGTTCTGGGCATGGCCGTGGCCAACGGGGTGGCTGAAATCGCCCCGGATGATGTCTTTGTCATGCCCGCCGTGCCCTATGGGTTTAACGAGCACCACAAGGATTTTCCCGGGGTCATCTGGATACAGCCAGAAACCTTGATTGCTTTTGTTACGGACATCACTAAGTCCTTGGCGCATCACGGATTCCGCCGCATTCTGCTGCTTAATTCCCACGGGTCGAACCATCCGGTGCTGGATTTGGCGGCGCGAAAGACTGTGATTGAAACCGGGATCATTTGCGTTTCCGCATCCTACTGGAACCTGTGTTCTGACCGGATCAACGAGCACCGCAAGTCCGAGATCGGCGGCATCGCCCATGCCGGTGAATTTGAGGCGGCGATGTATGCCCACCTGCATCCCGAACACGTTCATCTGGAAAAGGCGGCGGTGCAGAACCTGCACAATCCCGACAGTAATTTCTTCAACCTTGATCTGGCCAAAGGCGGCGGCAAGGCGATGTTGATGCGCTGGTGGTCCGAAGTGTCACCAGATGGCACCATGGGCGACCCGACCGTGGCAGACCCGGATACTGGCGCAGAATTTCTGAAAGCCGCGATTGAAGAAACCGCCGCATTGGTGCGTGAAATCCGCGCGCTGCCGATCCTGACACGCACAGATCATCATTAAAGACAGGGACGCGGTATGGACACTGAACTGATGATAAAGGTGTTTCCGTATTTTCTGGAAGCCGCCTGGGTCACAATAGAATTGTCCGTCCTGACAACGATCATTGGGCTGACCTGCGGCGCACTTGGGGCGGCGGCGCGTCTGTCGCGCCACAGGGCCTTGCGGATCATTGCTGCGGTTTACGTCAGCGTTATTCGTGGCACGCCTGCGCTGATCCAACTGTTCATTCTGTATTTCGGCGGTCCGCAAATCGGTATTCAACTGGACGCGTTCGAGGCGGGCGTGATCGGGCTGGGTATCAATATCGGTGCCTACATGACCGAAACCATTCGCGGCGCAATAATCGCAATCGACAAGGGGCAGATCGAGGCGGCGCGCACGCTGGGCCTTAGTGCCTGGCAGACCATGCGTCAGGTGACCCTGCCACAAGCGGCGCGTCTGATGATCCGGCCCTTGGGGGTGAACATCAACGCCTTGATCAAGGGCACGGCACTGGTTGCGGCAATCTCGGTGATCGAACTGACCTACACGGCGCAGCGCTACATCGGGTCTACCTATAAACCGTTCGAAATGTTCCTGATGTCGGGCGTTCTTTACATGATCATCATCTACATTGTCGGACAGGGTGTGGCCTGGCTGGATCGCAAGGCGCGGATCGTATGACCGATATTTACACCATAGGAGGGTCTCATGGGACTTGATTTTTCGGTCGTCCCGAAATTCATGGACGTGATCCTGATTGGGGCGCTGTGGACCATCGCCATTACGGTTGTTTCGGCGATCATCAGCTTTTTTGGCGGGATCGTGTTTGCGGTTATTGCGCTGTATGCACCAAAACTCGTGCGGTTGCCGTTTCGCGCTTTTGCCTGGCTGTTCATGGGCACGCCGCTGTTGTTGCAGCTGTTCCTGATCTATTTCGGGCTGGTGCAGATTGGCATAGACTTGCCTGCGTTTGTTGCCGGGGTGATCGGGCTTGGGCTTCACTTTGCGGTCTACAATTCCGAGCTTTTGCAAGCGTCAATCCTTGCCGTCGACAAAGGCCAGATGGAGGCCGCGCGCACCTTGGGGCTTAGCCGCAGTCAGGCGTTGCGCAAGGTGGTGATCCCGCAGGCGGTGCGCGATGTGATCCCGCCCATCGGCAACAATATGATTGCATTGCTCAAGGATTCGGCCCTTGTTTCGGTGATTGGTGTTACCGAACTGACGCTGTCGGCACAGCTTGCCATTGGCCGCACCTACAGACCGTTTGAATTCTACGTCGTCGCCGCCGTGTTCTATTACATCATCAACCTTGGGATGGAGGCTGTCCTGCGGCGGATCGAAACGCGCATTCAGGCCGCCCGCTAAACGCCAGGGCCCGACAAGCGCCGAGGAAGGACTATCATGACCCAACAGAAACCATTCGTCGACATCCGGCACGCCCAGAAAAGTTTTGGCTCGCTTGAGGTTCTCAAAGACATCAGCCTAAGCGTGCAAAAGGGCGAAATCGTTGCCATCATCGGGCCATCGGGGTCGGGCAAAAGCACGCTTTTACGCGCGATCAACGATCTTGACCCGTTGACCGGGGGCGAAATCTGGCTGGAAGACGTGCAAGTCAACAAGTCGCTGCCGCATCGCCAGTATGAAAAGCACATCAACCATGTCCGCCAGCAGATCGGCATGGTGTTTCAACACTTTAACCTATTTCCACACCTGACCGTGCGCCAGAACATCACACTGGCACCCAAAATGCTGCGCAACCTGTCCGAGGACGAGGCCAATAAGCTGGCCGAGGAACAGTTGGCAAAGGTTGGGCTGCTGGACCGGATCGAATATTTCCCGTCGCGGCTGTCTGGTGGTCAGAAACAGCGAGTGGCCATCGCCCGCGCCTTGGCGATGGAACCAAAGGTTATGTTGTTCGACGAAGCCACCTCGGCGCTTGATCCCGAGCTGGTGGAAGAGGTCAATCTGGTGATGAAAAAGCTCGCCGAAGAGAACATGACGATGATCATCGTCACCCACGAAATGGGATTTGCCCAAAGCGTCTGTGACCGGGTTTTGTTCATGGATCAGGGGGTGGTGGTCGAACAAGGCCCGCCTGACGTGATTTTCAAGAACCCCAAAAATGAACGCACCAAAAACTTTCTGCGCAAACACCTGGAGGGCGTCCAATCGTGACCCAAACGTCGCATCTTTTCTATCAGTCGCACCAACCCCGGCCATTTCTTGACCGTGGCGAAGGCATCTATCTGTTTGACCAAAGCGGCAAGCGCTATATCGACGGGTCGTCCGGGGCGATGGTGTCCAATATTGGCCATTCAAACCCACGGGTTCTGGACGCGATGAAGGCGCAGATGGATAAGGCCACGTTTGGCTATCGGCTGCATTTTCGGACCGATGCGTCAGAAGATCTGGCAACCAAAACCGCATCCCTGATGCCAAAGGGGCTGGACCGGGTGTTTTTTGTCTCGGGTGGTTCAGAAGCGGTGGAAAGCGCGACTAAACTGGCCCGGCAACACGCGATCACCCAAGGCCAGGCTGACCGCTGGAAAGTGATCTCGCGGTTTCCATCCTATCACGGCTGCACCCTTGGGGCACTGGCCCTGACTGGATATGACCCGCTTGCCCGCCCGTTTGATCCGATGATGCGCGACATGCCCAAAATTCCGGCCCCCACCTGTTATCTGGACCGTGACAATCTTAGCGACACGGAACGCGGCCTGAAATACGCTAACTTCCTGCGCGATGAAATTATCGCCCAAGGCCCGGAAACCGTGCTTGCGTTCATCATGGAACCAATCGGCGGGGCCTCGACTGGCGCATTGGTGGCGCCTGACAGTTATTATGGGCGTATCCGCGAAATCTGCGACGAATTTGGTATCCTGCTGATCTATGACGAGGTGATGTCGGGCGCCGGGCGCACGGGTGCGTTTCTGGCGGCTGAACATTGGGGGATCACGCCCGATATTGTAGCGCTGTCCAAAGGGTTTGCCGCAGGCTATGCCCCATTGGGCGCGATGGTCGCGCGCGGCGATATCGTCAGTTCGGTGCTGGATGCGGGTGGTTTCCTGCATGGCTTTACCTATGCGGGCAATCCGCTGGCCTGCTCTGCCGGTCTGGCGGTCCTGAACGAGATTGAGACCCAAGGCCTTGTCGGCAATGCCGCCCGGATGGGGGCGATCCTGAAGGACCGGTTGACCGGGCTGATGGACCACTATCCGTTCATTGGCGATGTGCGTGGCAAGGGGTTGATGCTGGCCTTTGAATTTGTCAGTGACCGCGCCACAATGGCCCCTCTGCCTGCCGGATTGAATGCATACAACCTGTTGGTTGAAATGGCCTATGAACGCGGCCTGATCATCTATTCCCGGCGCACCCGTGGCGGTACCGAAGGGGACCACTTTCTGGTCTGCCCACCGCTGATCATCACCGAATCTCAAATTGATGAGATCATGGATATCCTGACCGCGTCACTGGATCAGTTTGCGGTCGAAACCGGGTTAAGCCGGGGGAATGCCGCGTGAATAGTGATCCGGAAATGCGCCAGGTTCTGGTGCCATGCAAAGGGCGAGGGTGACAGTTTGATCCTGCCTGATAAATCCGCGACCCTGGAACAGGCTGTCGCGCGAATCCCGGATGGGGCCACGGTGATGGTGGGTGGCTTTGGTGTCCCCGGCACGCCCTTTACCCTGATCAAGGAACTGGTGCGGCAAGGCCAAAAAGACCTGACGATTATCAAGAACGATGCCAACGAAACTGGTCTTGGCGTCGATCATCTTTTGGCCAGCGGTCAGGTGGCCAAGCTGATCACCACCCATATCGGGCTGAACCCGCGCGCGATAGAAATGATGAATGACGGGCGGGTCGACGTTGAATTCTGTGCACAGGGTATTCTGGCGGAACGTATCCGCGCCGGGGGCAGTGGCCTGTTGGGCTTTGTCACAGACATCGGCATGGAAACCGAATTTGCGTTGGGCAAGCCCCGGATCAAGGTGAATGGTCAGACGGCGTTGCTGGAAACAGCTTTGCGGGCTGACGTGTCGTTGGTTCACGCAGATCAGGCCGATACTTTTGGCAATCTTGTTTATGTGGCAACGGCGCGAAATTTCAATCCGCTGATGGCCATGGCATCCGACCTGGTCATTGCCGAGGCCGAAGCAGTTCTGCCGTTGGGGGGTCTGCCTGCCGATCAGGTCCATACCCCTGGCCCTTTTGTGGATCTGGTTGTTGCCTTGCCCGAAATCAGCGAGGAATACGCCGTTGTCCGACGCTAGAACCAGAATGTTAGCGCGCGCCGCGCAAGATATTACGCCAGGCATCGTGCTGAACCTTGGGATTGGCCTGCCAACCAAGGTGTTGGACCATCTGCCACCCAATTTCCCGGTTTGCCTGCACACCGAAAATGGCCTGTCGGGCATCGGCGCCACCCTGCCGTTTGATCAGGCCGACCGCAATCTGATCGACGCGGGTGGCGCCTATGTGTCAACTATTCCCGGAAGCGCCTTTTTTGATAGCGCGGTTTCGTTTGCCCTGGTGCGCAGCGGTCGGCTGGGGGCAACCATGCTGGGCGCGTTCGAGGTTTCGCAGGCGGGCGATTTGGCGAACTGGAAAATCCCGGGCAAGTTTTCGCCCGGCGCGGGTGGTGGTATTGAGCTTGCGCAAAAAGCACAACGGGTAGTGGTTGTGACCACGCACCAAGACCGAATGGGCAACCCCAAACTTTTGGCCGAGTGTACCCTGCCGGTGACCGCACGTGGCTGTGTTGATCGCATCTTTACCGATATGGCGGTGGTGGATGTAACGCCCAACGGCTTTGCGCTGAAGGAAATCGCAGCGGGCGTCAGCGTGGATCAGGTGGTGGCGGCAACCGGAGCGCCGCTGATATTACCCAAGGGCGAAATTCCCGAATTCTGAGCAAAAACGGGCGCTGGCCGGTTAGCAGGCCGCGCAACTGAAGGTGACGCGCTGTTTGGTGATCTGAAATGCGGACAATAGGGGAGGCTCGGTTGGCATGCACAGGGTCAAGCCGTTCCTGAGCGGATTTCCCGCCCTGTTAGGCCGCGATCAGGAGTGGTCTTGGCTGGATAAAGTATACCTGATCTGGCGTTTCCCCCTTCTGTGATGAATGCGGTGTCGTGAAGCTGTAAAACCGGTATCGTCAAGGTGACGGGCTTTCATTTCGATCCCAAATCATTGCCATGACAAAATCCAACAATAACCCAAATCTATCCGGCGATACGGCGTGGATTCCGTTATTTGGTGGCGAGTGTCGAAACATTGAGGCGTAGTTTGGTCAAAGAACGCTTGGCAACCGGCCGTGTTGCACGGATCAACGACAGCTCGGAACGCGCGCCGCTCTAGACGGAATTCAGGCGGTGCGTTCGAAATGCGGGCGACCGAGTTCGGTCATCCGGTTGAGCACGCGGACGCCAATCTTGGCTTCTGTTCGTTGATTTGCGAAGTTGCGCGCCTTTAGCTTGGGCCCGATGACGGC
>JBLINN010000143.1:0-10370 GCA_047639325.1 Paracoccaceae bacterium
GAGCGCACCCACCCCGTGGACCACACGAAATCCAAGAATTTCGCGTGGCGCGGGTCAGAGTAAAATCAACGATTTTCCCAGTGTCCCGCTCCGTGCCATTCCGGGTGGCCAAGCCCTCGCCAGGCCACCCGGTCGTATTCTTAGGGAGGATTATAAAACCAATCCAATCTCTTACACGCCATTGCTGACGCGATTTCTTTAGCTACACCCGGACGTCCCGCCGCAGGTGTTGCATTTCATGCAGGTGCCGTTGCGCACCAACGTGTAGTTGCCGCATTCGTTGCAAGCCTCACCTTCGTACCCCTGCATCTTCGCCTTGGCGCGTGGGCCCATCACCATGCCGCCGACAGCCAGCGATGTCGTTGACATACTGATCGACGTACTGCCGGTCTCGGGCACCAGCGTTTGCAACGTCGCCACCGGGTCCACCGCGCCATCCAGCGCTACAGCGCCCATGGACTGGCCGCCGTTAAATACCACAAACTCTTGCGGCATACGGTTGCGCAGATACCCGGTCGAGCTGATCTGTTTCAGCACTTCCAGCGATCTGGCGGCTGCGGATTCCGACATCTCGGTGATGTTGGACACGCCCTCTTCTTCGCCGCGCCCGATATCGTCAAATGTGGCCCCTTGTGGTTTCACATGCGCCAGATCGGTGCGGTCCAGATAAGACACGGCCAGTTCGCGGAACACGTAATCCAGAATGGATGTCGCATTCTTGATGCTGTCATTGCCCTGCACCATGCCGGCCGGTTCGAATTTGGTGAAAGTGAAGGCATCGACAAATTCTTCCAGCGGCACGCCATATTGCAGGCCGACACTGATCGCGATGGCAAAGTTGTTCATCATCGCCCGGAACCCTGCACCCTCTTTGTGCATGTCGATAAAGATTTCGCCCAGATTGCCGTCTTCGTATTCACCGGTGCGCAGGTACACTTTGTGCCCACCCACAACCGCCTTTTGCGTATACCCCTTGCGGCGTTGCGGCATCTTTTCGCGGTGCGATTTGATGATTTCCTTGATCACCACCTTTTCGACGATCTTTTCCGCCAGAACCACGGCCTTTTCAACCGGGCTGCCGCTTTCCAGAATGTCGGCGGCGTCATCGTCATCTTCAACCAAAGCGGACGCCAAGGGCTGGCTGAGCTTGGACCCATCGCGATACAGCGCGTTGGCTTTGACGCCCAGCGACCAGCTGAGTTCATATGCTTTCTGGCAATCCTCGATGGTGGCGTTGCTGGGCATGTTGATGGTTTTGCTGATAGCGCCCGAGATAAACGATTGGGCGGCGGCCATCATGGTGATGTGGCTGTTCACATTCAGGAACCGCTTGCCCCGTTTGCCACAAGGATTGGCGCAATCGAAGATCGGGTAATGTTCCTCGCGCAGATGCGGCGCGCCTTCCAGTGTCATGGTTCCGCAAACGTGATCGTTGGCTGCGTCAATGTCCGCACGGGAAAAGCCAAGGATTTTCAGCAGATCAAACGTCGGATCGTTCAGCTTTTCTGCCGGGATACCCAACACATTGGTGCAGAACGCTTCGCCCAGCGTCCACTGGTTGAATACAAAGCGGATGTCAAAGGCGCTTTCCAGCGCGGCGTCCACCTTGGCCATCTCGTTGGGGCCAAACCCATGACCGGCCAGTGACGCGTGGTTGATCCCCGGTGCATTGCCGATAGTGCCGTGACCAACAGCGTGACTGACGATTTCCTCGATCTGGGCGCTGGCATATCCCAGTCCTTCAAGGGCGGCGGGAACCGAGTGGTTGATGATCTTGAAATAACCACCCCCGGCCAGCTTCTTGAACTTGACCAGCGCAAAATCCGGCTCAATCCCGGTGGTGTCACAATCCATCACCAGACCGATAGTGCCGGTTGGGGCAATCACCGTGGCTTGTGCGTTTCTATACCCATGCTTCTCGCCCAGCTTAAGTGCCTCGTCCCAGGCGGACATCGCCAGATCGACCAACCGCGCATCCGGGCAGTTTGCGTGATCCAGCGGCACTGGTTTCACGGTCAGTGCCTCGTACCCATCGGTCGCCCCGTAAGATGCATTACGGTGGTTGCGGATCACCCGCAGCATGTGGTCGGCGTTGCGGGCATAGCCCGAAAACGGCCCCAGCTCGCCAGCGATTTCGGCGCTGGTGGCATAAGCCACTCCGGTCATGATCGCGGTCAGGGCACCGCACAATGCGCGACCCTCGTCGCTGTCATAGCTATGGCCCAGGTTCATCAACAAACCGCCGATATTGGCATAGCCCAGGCCCAGCGTGCGGAAATCATACGAAAGCTGGGCAATTTCCTTGGACGGGAACTGTGCCATCGTCACGCTGATTTCCAGCGTCAGCGTCCACAGACGCGAGGCGTGCATGTAATCTTCGGCCTGAAACTTGCCATCCTTCAGGAAAGTCAGCAGGTTCATCGACGCCAGATTGCACGCGGTATCATCCAGGAACATGTATTCTGAGCAAGGGTTTGAGCCGCGAATTTCACCGTCTTCGGGGCATGTGTGCCACTCGTTCACGGTGTCGTGGTACTGAATGCCCGGATCGGCACAGGCCCAGGCCGCGTGGCCCACTTGCGCCCACAGATCACGCGCCTTGACGGTTTTGGACACCGCCCCGTCGGTGCGATTGATCAACTGCCAATCAGCATCTTTTTCCACGGCGGTCAGAAACGCATTGGTCACCCGAATCGTGTTGTTCGAGTTCTGGCCAGAAACCGAGCTATACGCCTCGGAATCCCAATCGGTATCATAGGTCGGGAATTCGATACTAGTATGGCCCTGACGCGCATAATCCAGCACGCGTTTGACATAGGTCTCCGGAATCGCGACCTTTTTGGCCTCGCGGATCGCCGTTTTCAACGCGCCATTTACGGCCGGGTCATAGGCGTCTGCCTCGGCCCCGTCCCAAATTTTCAGTGCTTCAAAAATGCCGTTCAGTTTCTGTTCGTGCATCTTGGAGCCAGCAACGATGCTGGCCACTTTCTGCTCTTCGATGACCTTCCAGTTGATGAATTCCTGGATATCCGGATGGTCCGCATCCACGATCACCATCTTGGCCGCTCGCCGCGTGGTGCCGCCCGATTTGATTGCGCCTGCTGCGCGGTCACCGATTTTCAGGAACCCCATCAGGCCGCTGGATTTACCACCGCCCGACAGCGCCTCGCCTGCGCCGCGCAGATGGCTGAAATTGGTGCCGGTACCGCTGCCATATTTGAACAGACGCGCCTCGCGCACCCACAGGTCCATGATGCCGCCTTCGTTCACCAGATCATCCTGCACGCCCTGGATAAAGCAGGCATGCGGCTGCGGGTGCTCATAGCTAGAGGTGGATTTGGTCAGCTTGCCGGTCTTGTGATCGACATAGTGATGCCCCTGCGCCGGGCCGTCGATGCCATAGGCCCAGTGCAGGCCAGTGTTGAACCATTGCGGGCTGTTGGGCGCGGCGCGCTGGGTTGCCAGCATAAAGCGCATTTCGTCAAAATAAGCGCGTGCGTCTTCTTCGGTGGTGAAATAGTCGCCCTTCCAACCCCAATAGGTCCAGGCACCCGCCAGACGGTCAAACACCTGCTTGGACGAGGTTTCGCCCCCGGTTTCAACATCGTCGCCATCCGGAACAGAGCGCCACAGGAATTCCGGCACGTCTTTTTCGCGGACTTTCTTCAACCGGGCCGGAACGCCCGCCTTGCGAAAGTATTTCTGGGCGATCACATCACTGGCGACCTGGCTCCAACTTGCGGGAATCTCAATATCTGCCTGGCGGAACACGATAGTGCCGTCAGGATTGCGGATCTCTGACGTGGCTTGGATAAAATCCAGCTCTGCGTATGCGTGCTGCCCAGCCCTGGTGAATTTACGTTCGATCTTCATTATGCACTGCCTCTGACGTGTTTTAGCGTTTTCCGTTTGGCCGTATATTTCGACCCATTTTTTTGCACCGAACGACCAACCAAATTGGGCTGATCTGGATCAGAACGAAAAACCCATCCGCTGCAGCCCTATTCAGGGGCCGCAACCTGGCGTGCGCGCCATGAAGTTCAAATGGTAATCATTCGTCCTGACCCGTCGTCGCCTCTGGCTTAAGCTACCAGATTTAGTGGCTGGGCGACCGGTACACACACTCTGGCGTATTGAGGCCTATCAGGTCAACGCAATTCTGAACCAAATTTTCAAACTTTTTTGTTGACGCAAAGGTCTGTTTTATGGCGGCGGCGGCCAGGGTGATTCATCCACAGGGGCGTCAGGATTAACCTTTGGACCGTGTTATAAATTTTTCCGCTTACAACAAGGGGGTTGGCGCCAATGCTTCAATTCGTTGCGGCGGCAATCGCCCCGTCAACGACGCCAGACCCTGATTGCCCGAACGGCAAACTCGATACCCTTCCTAAAAGGCCCGGTGTTGTTTTTCGGTCAGTTGGAACCAGAAACGCCAAATCTCTGGGGCCAGATTTAGGGATATGGGCGCCCGTGCAACACCAGATATAGGGGTTACTCATAATCAATTGGCCCGACTCATACCACCTGTGGCACCACGTGGCAGGGGGCTGCAAATCTATTGCCCCGGTGTGGGGCGTCCGAAAACCCAAAATTACAGGTCTGGAAATGCAAAGGCGCGCCGCAATTGCGACGCGCTCTTTACTTGGGATGTCCTGAAAACCCAAACGGGCCTTAAGGACTTCGATGATATGGTCGGGGCGAGAAGATTCGAACTTCCGACCCCCTGTACCCAAAACAGGTGCGCTACCAGGCTGCGCCACGCCCCGAACCGAGGGCCTGTCTAGCGGGGCAATTCGGATTTGAAAACCCCTAACAGGGCCAGATTGCCGGCCCATTGGAAAAAATTGGATGCTGAAGCTGGCTGCCAACCGAAATACCGTATCGCTGCGCTAGCCCGCCGTTGATTTCCAGCACCGCATAGACCGCCTGCCCGCCGCTGATCGGGGTCAGATCGCCGGGAATCGCATTATGGTGCACATGGATGACCTGCCCGGAGATATCCGCAAACAGCATATCCAGCGGAATCAGGGTGTTCTTCATCCAGAAACTGGCCGGTTGCGGCATTTCATAGACAAACAGCATACCATCGCCGCGCGCCATGACCGCACGATGCATCAGGCCGCGGGATCGTTCCTGCGGTGTGTCGGCCAATTCAATGGTAAAAGCCGCCTGCCCCCAGTTACCGCGCAGATTGATTTTTTCGGCGCTGCACCCGGCGATGGCGTGTGATGCAGATAACGCGGCAAAGATCCCCAGCGCCAGAGCGGCGCATAAACGGATCATCGGTTTCAGTCTTCCGGCTCCGGAATGGCCAGTTCCCAGGCCTGCACCTCGGCGGCCATACGCCCGCGATTGCCTTCGATCACCCGCATCGCCAGCGCTTCGCCCGGCTGCAGATCCGCCAGACCAGACTGGCGCAGAACCTCGACATGCAAAAACACATCTTCAGGGCGGCCAAACACATTGGCAAACCCGAATCCCTTGCCCTTGTCGAACCATTTCACCCGCGCCGGTTCCAGCGGGCTCTGGCGCATTTCAGTAAGGTCAAGATCGGCGAAATCGGACAGAATCGGCGTGTCATCGCGATCCGGTGGCGTGATCGTCACAACTTCGACCGCCTGAACCCCGCGTTCGGTGCGGTGGGTGACAATTTCAATCCGCGCGCCATCCGCAACCGAGCTTTGGCCGAAATTTCGCAGCACATTCACATGCAACAGAATATCCGGCCCGCCGGTGTCTGACACCACGAATCCAAACCCTTTAGCCGGGTCAAACCATTTCACCATGCCGTGAACGTGGTACATACTACTTAGATCTTCAGCCACTTGTTTCCACCAAATGTATACAATGGGATTTAGCACAGATCTGCGCGAGTTTGACACCAAATATCAAGAGGAAAAATAACTGTTTCCGGGCAGCACCAAATTCACCCGGCGTCAACCTTACGGGCTAAGGCGCTGAACCTGCCATGCGGCCCCCGGGTCTGACCTGCGCCAGACGAACCGGTCATGCAACCGGAAGGGCCCATCCGCCCAGAACTCGATCTCTGTCGGAATCAGCCGGTAACCGCCCCAAAACGGCGGGCGGTCCGGGTTCATGCCATGTTGGGCCGTGACCTTTGCCACCTCGGCTATCAACACGGTCCGGCCGCTAAGCGGCTGTGACTGATGCGACGCCCAGGCCCCAAGCCGGCTTTTCAGCGAGCGGGACGCGTAATAGGCATCCGCTTGTGGCCCGTCTTCGCGGCTGATCACTCCGCGCACCCGAATCTGGCGCCGCAATGATTTCCAGTGGACGACAAAGGCCGCTTTGGCCGCGCTGTCCAACTCCTGCGCCTTGGCGCTGGTGTAATTAGTGTAAAACACAAACGCCGTCGCTTCGATCTCTTTCAGCAGAACCATCCGGGCATTAGGCATGCCGTAGGCGTCCACCGTGGACAGGGCAATGGCGTTGGCATCGTTCAATTCACTGTCGTCGGCCTCGGCCAGCCAGCTTTGGGCAATCACAAACGGATCGTCCCCTGCAAAAATCCCGCCTCTGTCGCTCATGTCTGTCCCCTGCTTTGCTTAGCCTACGCTATGTCGCGCTGGCGGCATCGGCAAGACCGGGCGCACTTGATGCGGTCAGGTCTATCGCCTAAAGGTCGGAGTCAAAGCGCAAAAAAGGGGTGGAGAAACCATGTCAAATCAGCTGATGGCCGGGAAACGCGGTCTAATCATGGGCTTGGCCAATGACAAATCCATCGCCTGGGGGATTGCCAAAGCCTGTGCCAATGCGGGGGCGGAACTGGCATTTTCCTTTCAAGGGGATGCGCTGAAGAAGCGGGTTGTGCCATTGGCGGCGCAGTTGGGCAGCCAGATTGTCCTGCCTTGCGATGTGGGCGACGAGGCGTCGATGGATGCGCTGTTTGCCAATCTGAAAGAGGTTTGGGGCGAATTGGACTTTGTGGTTCATGCCATTGGCTTTTCTGACAAAAACGAATTGCGCGGGCGCTATGTGGATACAACGCGCGGCAATTTCCAGATGAGCATGGATATCTCGGTCTATTCCTTCACCGCCGTTGTGCAACGGGCGGAAAAGATGATGGCGCCGGGTGGGTCCTGCCTGACGTTGACATATTACGGCGCCGAAAAGGTGATGCCACATTACAATGTGATGGGTGTCGCCAAGGCCGCCCTTGAGGCATCGGTGCGCTATCTGGCCGAAGATCTGGGCAAGGACGGCATCCGCGTCAACGCGATATCCGCCGGGCCGATCAAAACGCTAGCCGCGTCTGGTATCGGCGATTTCCGCTATATCATGAAGTGGAACGAATATAACTCGCCGCTGCGCCGCAATGTGACCATCGACGATGTCGGCGGCTCGGCCTTGTACCTGTTGTCCGATCTGGGCGGTGGGGTCACTGGCGAAGTGCTGCATGTGGATGCTGGGTACCATGCAATTGGCATGAAAGCCGTCGACGCGCCGGATATGAGTAAAACGTAACAGCCGATGGAACCTGCGCATCTCATTGTTTTCAATCTGACGCTGCTGGCGGCCATTGCCGCGCCCGGGCCGTCGATCTTGTTCCTGATCCGCGCCACGCTAAGCAATGGGCGCCGGGTTGGGGTGATAACGGCGGCAGGGCTGGGATGTATGGCGGCGGCATGGACACTGGCGGCGCTTTTGGGGTTGGACAGCCTGTTCAACCTGTTCCCTTGGGCTTATGCGACGCTAAAAACCCTTGGAGCGCTGTATCTGATCTGGATCGCCATCAGCACCTGGCGTTCGGCCCACGCCCCTGTGGGCGAGGCCCCGGTTCCGTCCGGTCGACGGGCGTTCCTGTCCGGCCTGATGGTCAATCTGGGCAATCCAAAGTCGGTGATATTCGCCGCCGCTGTGATCATCGTGATCTTCCCGCCTGACCTGACCGGCGCTGACAAGGCGCTGATCGTTGCCAACCATCTGCTGGTGGAACTGACTGTCCAGCCCTTGCTGGCCGTGCTTATTTCCACCAACATTGTGCGCAATCGCTATCTGAATGCCAAACCCCTTCTCGATCGCTTTGCCGCAGCCGTTCTGGGCACGCTGGGCCTGCGGTTGTTAATCGAACGCTAAACAAGGATCGCTGCCATGACCGACACCCGCCTGCCCCACGAAAAAGGGTTTCACATCAGCTGGGACCAAATCCACCGTGACAGCCGCGCACTGGCTTGGCGGCTGGACGGACATGGGCCAAATGATGGGGCCTGGAAGGCCGTTGTGGCAGTCACCCGGGGTGGCATGGCCCCGGCGATGATTGTCAGCCGCGAGCTGGATATTCGCACGGTCGATACCATCAGCATCAAATCCTACGACCATCAGGCCCAATCCGAGGCGGTGGTTCTGAAAGCCCCCGATGCGGACCTGATGGGCGATGGCACCGGCATCCTGATCATTGATGATCTGGTGGACAGTGGCAGAACGCTGGAGGTGGTGCGTGACATGTTCCCCAATGCGCATTTTGCTACCGTCTATGCGAAACCCAAGGGCCGCCCGCAGGTGAACACCTTTATCACCGAGGTCAGCCAGGACACCTGGATCTTCTTCCCTTGGGATATGGCGCTGCAATATGTTGAACCCTATCGCGGCGCGCCATAATCGGGCGAACCTGCCGGTAAAAAGGCCCTGATATGTCCCTTTCACGTACAGCAACCACCTTTGCCCCGCCCATCATGCAGGCGCGCGGCTGGCTAGACGGCATCACCCTGCCCGCCGATCGCCCGCTGATCAATGTCAGTCAGGCCGCCCCGGTTGACCCACCGCCGCGTGCCCTGCGTCAGGCGATTGCCGACGCGGTGTTAAACGATGATGACGCACATCTATATGGGCCTATTCTGGGCTTGCCGGACTTGCGCGCCGAACTGGCCAGCCAGACCGCATCCCATTATGGCGGAGACTGTCGCGCCGATCAGGTGGCGATCACCTCTGGCTGCAATCAGGCGTTTGCGGCGACAATCTCGGCACTGACCGGTGAAGGGGATGAGGTTATCATTCCAACACCTTGGTATTTCAACCATAAAATGTGGCTGGATATCGCCGGAGTCAAGGCCGTCGCGCTGCCCACCGGCCTCAGCCTGCTGCCCGATCCGGCGCAGGCGGCGGCACTGATCACGCCCCAAACTCGGGCCATAGCGCTGGTCACCCCAAACAACCCCGGTGGCGTGGAATACCCCGCCACACTGGTGCGCGCCTTTTTCGATCTGGCCCGCAAACACGGCCTGCGGCTGATTCTGGACGAAACCTATCGCGATTTTGACAGCCGAACCGGGCCGCCGCATGATCTGTTTTTCGACCCGGACTGGGACGACACGCTGGTGCATCTATATTCCTTTTCCAAAGCCTACCGGCTGACCGGGCATCGGGTTGGCGCGCTGATCTCATCGCCCGCTTTGCTAGCCGAGGCCGAAAAGTTCCTGGATACCGTCGCCATCTGCCCCAATCAGATCGGCCAACGCGCCGCGCTTTGGGGGATGCGCAATCTGGGCCAATGGCTGGCCGGGGAACGCGACGAGATTCTGGCGCGTCGTGCCGCGATTGAACAGGGTTTCCCCGCGCTCGCCCCTATGGGATGGCAATTGATGGGCGTTGGGGCCTATTTTGCCTATCTTCACCACCCCTATGACCTGCCGTCGGATCAATTGGCGCAGAAAATGGTCGCACAGGCCGGCGTTCTGATGCTGCCCGGCACTATGTTCACCCCCCCCGGTGACCCCGCCGGACAACGCCAGTTACGCGTGGCATTTGCCAATATCGACCGGGCCGGAATCGCCACGCTGTTTAGCCGTCTGCAATCCCTGTCCTTCTGACCTTGCCCCGCTCGGGTCGGCGTCGTAGAAAGACCCGCTAAAACATAGGCAAATCACTGCCAACAAGGGGGCATCATGGCCGCAGGCGTAAAAACACTGTCGAAAACCTTCGTCTGGATCCTCTTGGGCCTGTTGGTTGCGGGTCTCGCCGGATTCGGCGCCGTCAACCTGACAGGCACCATCCGCACCGTCGCCACCGTGGGCGGCCAATCGATCAGCGTCGATCAATATGGCCGCGAGCTGCAGCGCGAAATTCGGGGCCTTGAGGCCCAGACCGGGCAGACGATGCCAATGGCGCAAGTGCGCCAGCTTGGGCTGGATCAGGTGGTGCTGACCCGTCTGGTGTCGCTGGCCTCGTTGGATGACGAAGTTGCAAATTTGGGCATGTCGATCGGCGATGCCAACCTGCAACAGGAAATCCTTGAAATTCCCGCATTTCAGGGCATTGACGGCAAGTTTGACCGCGAAGGCTATCGGTTTGCGCTGGAACAGGCCCGCCTGAACGAGACCGAATTCGAATCCGATTTGCGCGCCGAAGCCGCC
>JBLINN010000144.1:0-10362 GCA_047639325.1 Paracoccaceae bacterium
ATTACACCCGCGCGATCACCCAGAATCCGGACAATATTCTGGCGCGTTCCTATATGGGTCAGGGTTTTGTCGAACAAGGCTTGGTTGATCAGGCGATCGCCCAATGGCGTGAAATCAAGGCGCGGGGCGGCGAAGGCAGTTGGGCCGAGGCGTCGCTGCGCGAGGCCATCCGCACCGGGCTGACCTACAGCTATTAGGGTCATTCGGGCCGGACTAAAAGGGGTCAGCGCAGGGGATTCCTGCGCTGGCCCCTTCTGTTTGTGCGGCCCGAAATTTTGTCAAAACCGGTGATCCGCTTCAGCCTTTGTTCACACCTGCGCGCCTAAACTGGGTCATCCCTCGAAGGGTTTCACGCAGGCAAAGGCAGGTAGATGCAAAACGACACAGCGTTAACGCGTCTGCCAGCGGCAGCCGCCGCAAACAGGGGTCCGGTGCCTCGGGCGGGCCGGGTCCCTAAATCTCTCGACAGTACGGCAAAGGCGGCCATCGTGGTCCGCCTGTTGTTGACCCATGGCGCCGACCTGCCATTGGAAGACCTGCCCGAAGATTTGCAGGCCCGCCTAACCGAACGCATGGGCCGAATGGGCCTGGTGGACCGGGTGACACTGGCCGCAGTGATCGGTGAATTTGCCGACGCGCTGGATGGCGTCGGCCTGTCCTTTCCCAATGGTCTTGCCGGCGCGCTGATGGCGATGGATGGCAAGATAAGCCCGCAAACAGCCGCCCGCCTGCGCAAAGAGGCCGGAGTGCGTCAGGCAGGTGACCCCTGGGTCCGACTGCGCGCGCTATCTGCCAAAGACCTGGCCGAAATGGCCCAGGCCGAAAGCACCGAGGTCGCCGCCGTGCTACTGTCCAAGCTGGACGTGGCCAAAGCGGCAGAACTGTTGGGCCTGCTGCCCGGGCCACAGGCCCGGCGCATCACCTACGCCATCAGCCAGACCGGCGGCGTCACACCCGAAGCGGTGGACCGGATTGGCCTGTCGTTGGCTGGCCAACTGGATCACCGCCCAATCCTGGCCTTCGAGGACGGGCCGGATGAACGGGTCGGTGCCATCCTAAACCAATCCGCCGCCGCCACCCGTGACGATGTGCTGACCGGGCTGGATGAAACCGACCAAGAATTTGCCACGTCGGTGCGCAAGGCGATTTTCACCTTTGCCGATATCCCGGCCCGCCTGGAGCCCCGCGACGTACCCAAAGTGATCCGCGCCGCCGATCCCGGCGAGCTTGTGATCGCACTTGCCGCGGCCACAGACCCGGAAACGGCCAAAGCCGCCGAACACCTGCTGGCAAATATGTCCACCCGCATGGCCGACAACCTGCGCGAAGAGATTCAGGAAAAAGGCACCGTCAAACCCACCGATGGCGAGGCGGCAATGACCGCCATTGTCATCGCAATCCGGGGATTGGAACAAACCGGAGAGCTGGAACTGATCATCCCGCAAGAAGACGAAGACGGCTAGGGTTAGGGAGGTGGCACCACCAAAGCCATAGCCGGAAAATTTGAAATTTCCCGGCCCCCTCAGACAGATTCACCCCGCCAACCGCAAATCCCCCGGCCCCGCGATCAAGGCCAATGGACAGTCCCCACATTCGCCCCTATCACAAAGCGCATGACACCCGCCCTCCCAATTGCCCACGCCCTTCCCCGCCGCGCCTTTCCGGGCCGCTCCGGGCGATGACCCCGGTGCAACCTCAGGCCCACGATCAGGCGGTACGCAATCGCGCCATCCTGCTGATGATCACAGGCGTTTTGTTTTTCACCATGATGGATGCCAGCGTTAAAATGCTGGCGCCCCGGGTCGGCGTGTTGCCCACCCTTTGGGCGCGCTATGCCGGACAAATGCTGTTGGTGCTGATCCTGATCTCGCCCCGCCTGCGCAAGGTGGTCCGCACCCGCTATCCCAAACTGCAATTCCTGCGCTCGATCCTTTTGATGAGCGCCACCGCCTTATTCTTTACCGGCATCAGCTTGATCCCACTCAGCGATGCCGCAGCCCTAATGTCGGTCAACCCGGTGCTGATCACTCTGGGCGCCGCGCTGTTCCTGGGCGAAGCCCTGGGCCCACGCCGCATCATCGGCATCGCCATCGCCATGGTCGGCGCGATGATCGTGATCCGCCCCGGCAGCGACGTGTTTTCCGCCCCAGCATTGCTGCCGCTCGCCGCAGCGGTGTGTTATTCCGGCTATGCCCTGATAACCCGCCGGGTTGGGTCGGACGAAGACGTGTGGACCTCGCTGTTTTATACCGGGCTGGTCGGCATGATCCTACTCAGCCTGGCGGTTCCCTTTGCCTGGGTCACCCCGGACGCCACCGCGCTGGGGCTAATGGCCGCCACTGCGGTGTTTGGCACTGTCGGGCAGTTGTTCATCATCCGCTCTTTCAGCCTGGGCGAGGCCGCAATGGTGGCCCCCTATTCCTATACCGGGTTAATCTTTGCCACGTTCTGGGGCGCGCTGCTGTTTTCCGAGCTGCCCGATATCTGGACCATTTCAGGCGCGCTTGTGATCGCCGGGGCGGGTCTGTATGTCTGGCACCGCGAAACATATCGCCGCTAAACCCGGTTTCTGATGCCTGCCGATCCGTCCCACCTGTCCTTTGCCACCCGCGCCGGTTATTTCACCGGCAACCTGTTTCTGCGCGCGCGGATCGGGCTGGCGCGGCTTGTACCGTACCGGTGGCGGGTGCCTGCGATGGGCTGGATCGTGTCGCGGCTTTTGGCGCCGCTGGCGGGTTTTGACAAACGGGTGCGCAACAACCTGCAATTGGCCTGCCCTGACCTGCCCGCCGAAGAGGTCAAGCGCCTGTGCCGCGCGGTGCCCGACAATGCCGGGCGTACATTGATCGAACTTTATGCCGGCAAGCCGTTTCAGGATCGCGCCCATGCCGCGCCAATCTCCGGCCCAGGTCTGGCCGCGCTGGAACAGGCCCGCGAACAGGGTCGCCCGGTGATCCTGATGACCGGGCATTTTGGCAATTACGACGCGGCGCGCGCCAATCTGATCGGGCGCGGCCACACGATGGGCGCGCTGTACCGGCGCATGGCCAACCCCTATTTCAACCAGCACTACCTGCGGACGATTTCAACCATCGGCACCCCGATGTTCGAACAAGGGCGGCGCGGCATCACCCAGATGGTGCGCCATCTGAAACAGGGCGGCATCATCGCCATTGTCGGCGATCTGCACGCCCATGGCGGCAAGGAACTAAGGTTTTTCGGCCAACCCGCCGTCACCGCCACCGTCCCGGCGGAACTGGCGTTGAAATACGACGCAGCGATGATCCCGGTCTATTCGATCCGCCAGCCAAACGGGCTCGATTTTGAGATTGTGATGCTGGATCCGATCCCGCATTCCGACCCGATCACCATGACCCAGGCGGTCAATGACGGATTAGAAACGCTTATTCGCGGACATATGGATCAGTGGTTCTGGATTCACCGCCGCTGGAAACCCTGGCTGCATTTGGGCCTGCAGCCCAACGACGACTGACGCCTTATTGCGTGCTGGCCGAGGCAAGAATAGCCCCGTGCCCCGCGCGCTGCACCAACACCACCGCCGGGCGGGGGCCATCAATCTCAACCTGCATTTCGGTGCTGGCTTGCCCGTCCCACTGGCCCAGAACCGTCCAGTCATCAACGATATTGGCATAGGCCAGGTCCTGCCCGGCCAGTTCACCCCGGGTGATATGGGCGTGCCGCAACGGGGTAAAGCGCACCAGATGCACATCCAGCGGCCCTGCCACATCGCCCTGATGCGCGATCAGCCGGATCGCCAGTGTCGACCCCGTGCGGCTGATATCCACCGCCACCACCGGCGCTGCCGCCTTGTGTTTGGCAATCAGGTCCAGCAATTCCATCGCATGGGCGCCAACCACATCCTCTTGGCCGTTCACCACCATCTGCGGCGTATAGATCATCTTGCGCCCGCCCGCATGTGCATAAGCCTTCTGCCGTATGGTAAACGAGGGGTCGCCGTATTCGTCTTTCCAGCCGATATAATCCCAGTAATCCACATGCAGCGCCAAGGCGATCACATCGTCGCGCGCCGCCAGCTTCTGCATCAGCGCATCGGCGGGCGGGCAGGATGAACAGCCTTGCGAGGTAAACAGTTCCACCACTACCGGGCCGCTTTGCGCCTGAACGGGGGCGCTGTGCAGCAGGGAAATCAAGGTCAGGGTGGCGGTAAGCAGTTTCATATGGCTCAGGCTTTCTGGTGATCGACGCCATTGGGTCTAGCCGGGCAATGGTGTAATAGCCAATCAAGGTTTCTTGAGACCATAGTGAACTGCCCCCAAAACCCCTTATGCGCCGGGTTTCGCCCATTTTTGCATACAATGGTATACAAAAATGCCGCACCTGTCGTTATCTCTATTGAATGGCGGGCCTTCCTGTTGCAAATAGCAGCCAGCGAATTCCCGTATTCACACGAACCTTTCAAAGGGAGGCCACCCCATGCCCATCACCGTTGGACAGGACACCGCCAAGACGCGCAAGACTTTGACCGTCAATGGCAAGACCATTTCCTTTTATTCAATCCCCGCCGCCACCAAGGCCGGTCTGGGCGATTTTTCCAAGCTGCCCGCCGCGCTAAAGGTGGTGCTGGAAAACATGCTGCGCTTTGAAGACGGCAAAACCGTCAGCGTTGATGACATCAAGGCCTTTGCCGAATGGGGCGCCAAGGGTGGCAAGAACCCGCGCGAGATTGCGTATCGCCCGGCCCGCGTGTTGATGCAGGATTTCACCGGTGTGCCAGCGGTGGTCGATCTGGCCGCGATGCGTGACGGCATTGTGGCGCTGGGGGGCGATCCGCAAAAGATCAACCCACTGAACCCCGTTGATCTGGTGATTGACCACTCGGTGATGATCGACGAATTTGGCACGCCTCGCGCCTTTCAGATGAATGTGGACCGCGAATATGAACGCAACCTGGAACGTTATACCTTTCTGAAATGGGGCCAGAGCGCCTTTAACAATTTCCGCGTTGTGCCCCCGGGAACCGGCATTTGCCATCAGGTGAACCTGGAATATCTGTCGCAAACCGTCTGGACCGATGTGGACCAGAACGGCGACGAAGTTGCCTATCCTGATACATTGGTCGGCACTGACAGCCACACCACTATGGTTAACGGCATGGCGGTTCTGGGCTGGGGCGTTGGCGGGATCGAGGCCGAGGCCGCGATGCTGGGCCAGCCGATTTCCATGCTGATCCCCGAAGTTGTGGGATTTGAGCTGACCGGTGCAATGATGGAAGGCACCACCGGCACCGATCTGGTGCTGAAAGTGGTCGAACTGCTGCGCGCCAAGGGCGTTGTCGGCAAATTCGTTGAATTCTTTGGCGCTGGTCTGGACAATCTGCCGCTGGCCGATCGCGCGACCATCGCCAATATGGCACCGGAATATGGCGCCACCTGCGGCTTCTTCCCGATTGATGGCGAAACCCTGCGGTACCTGCGCAACACCGGGCGCGACGAAGACCGCATTGCCTTGGTCGAAGCTTATGCCAAGGAAAACGGGTTCTGGCGCGATGCGGGTTACAGCCCCATCTATACCGACACGCTGCATCTGGATATGGGCACGATTGTGCCTGCGATTTCCGGCCCGAAACGGCCACAGGATTACGTCGCGCTGACCGATGCCAAAGAAGCGTTCGCCAATGAAATGGCCAACACCTTCAAGCGCCCGATGGGCAAGGAAGTGGCCGTTAAAGGCGAAGATTACACGATGGAATCGGGCAAGGTGGTGATCGCGTCGATCACGTCCTGCACCAACACATCCAACCCTTACGTGATGATCGGCGCAGGGCTGGTGGCGCGCAAAGCGGCTGCTTTGGGGATGAACCGCAAGCCTTGGGTCAAGACATCGCTGGCGCCCGGCTCGCAGGTGGTTTCGGCCTATCTTGAGGCCGCCGATCTGCAAAAAGATCTGGATGCACTTGGCTTTAACCTGGTCGGCTATGGCTGCACCACCTGTATCGGCAACTCTGGCCCGATCCAGAAGGAACTGTCAGACGCGATTGCCGAGGGCGATCTGGTGGCAACATCCGTCCTGTCGGGCAACCGCAACTTTGAGGGGCGAATTTCCCCGGATGTACGCGCCAACTATCTGGCCAGCCCGCCGCTGGTGGTGGCCTATGCGCTGGCCGGGACGCTGGATATCAACCTTGCAACCGACGTGATCGGTCAGGACAAGGACGGCAATGACGTCTACCTGAAAGACATCTGGCCCACCTCGCGCGAAGTTTCTGATCTGGTTGACCTGACCGTCACCCGCGAGGCGTTTCTGGACAAATACGCCGACGTCTTCAAAGGCGACGACAAGTGGCAGGCGGTGCAAACCACCGACGCGCAAACCTATGACTGGCCGTCCACATCGACCTATGTGCAGAACCCGCCCTATTTCCAGGGCATCACCATGGACACCAAAGCCATCGAAAACATCGACGGCGCCAAGGTTCTGGCCCTGCTGGGCGATATGATCACCACCGACCATATCTCGCCAGCCGGGTCGTTCACCGCCGAAACCCCGGCTGGTCAGTATCTGATCGACCGGCAGGTGCCTGTGCGCGAATTCAACTCTTACGGATCGCGCCGGGGCAACCATCAGGTGATGATGCGCGGCACCTTCGCCAATATCCGCATCAAGAACGAGATGCTGGATGGGGTCGAAGGCGGCTTTACCAAAGGCCCCGATGGCGCACAGGCGTCGATCTTTGACGCGGCGATGGCCTATCAAGAAGCTGGCACACCGCTGGTGATCTTTGGCGGTGAACAATACGGTGCCGGATCGTCGCGCGACTGGGCGGCCAAGGGTACGGCCCTGCTGGGCGTCAAGGCCGTGATCGCCGAAAGCTTTGAGCGTATTCACCGCTCGAACCTGGTGGGCATGGGCGTGATCCCGTTTGAATTCACCGGTGGGGACAGCCGTAAAACGCTGGGGCTGACCGGCGATGAAACCGTGGCAATCCACGGGCTGGACACCATCAAGCCGCTGCAAGAGGTGCCGTGCATCATCACCATGGCCGATGGCACCGACAAGACGATCACCCTGAAGTGCCGGATCGATACCGCGGTCGAGATTGAGTATATCGAAAACGGCGGCGTGTTGCATTACGTGCTGCGCAACCTGGCCAAAGAAGGCTAATGACCCGCCCGGTTGTCCTGATCACTGGTGCCGCCCGAGGGATAGGGCGCGCCATTGCGGACAATCTGGCCGTCGATCACGACATCGCAATAACCTATCACACCGCAGCCCCCGAGGCTGCGGTGTTTTCATCTAAAAACCCCAGCGCCTTGGTGCGTCAAGCCGATCTATCCACCTGCCCACCTGCCGATCTGATCGCCGAAGTCATGGACCACTTTGGGCGTATCGACGGGCTGGTGAATAACGCGGGCACCATCCAGAACACCTCGCTGGATGATTATGACCCACAGGCCGCCGCGTATATCATGCAGATGAATGCGCTGGTGCCGTTGGGCCTGATTGCCGCCGCCACGCCGCATATGAAACCCGGCGCCAGTATTGTGAACATCACCTCGGTCAACGCCAAATTCCCGCCCGTCGGCGCGCCGGTTTACGGCGCCAGCAAGGCGGCACTGGACAGCCTGACCAAAAGCTGCGCCAAAGCGCTTGGCCCCAAAGGCATCCGCATCAACGCTCTGGCCCCCGGCGCTGTGGAACGGGACTATGCCCCGCGCCCGCAAGACATGATTGCGCTGTTCGAAAAGGACACGGCGATGGGCCAACTGGCCACGGATGCCCAAATCGCCGACACCGTGCGGTTCCTGCTGTCAGACGCTGCCAGCGGCATCACCGGCGATACCATCACCGTCTCGGCCGGATATCGTCTGTAACCTTCCACAGGGCCTGCGCGAAGAAGGGGGATTGGCAGCGCGGCGATGCGCGGTCAGACTGGGCCCATGAAACCAGCAGATGATATCACCGGCTATCACGCCCATGTCTATTTCGATGCGGACAGCGTCGAACAGGCCCGCACCCTTTGCGAAACCGCCGCCGCAACGTTTGGCGCATCAATGGGGCGGGTGCATGAACGCCCCGTCGGGCCGCATCCAAAATGGTCCTGCCAACTGGCCGCCAACCCTGATCAATTCGCAAAAATGCTGCCGTGGCTGGCGCTGAACCGCGATGGGTTGATCGTGTTTTCCCATCCCGAAACCGGCGATGACCTGACCGATCACCGCGATCACGGTATTTGGCTGGGCACTGGTTTGGCGCTGGATCTGTCGATCTTCGACTAGCTTATTTGCGGGCTTTTTCCAGCGCCGGGCGCAGCGTGCTTTCAATCGACCGCTGGGTCAGCGGCCCGGCAAAGCGCAACAGAATGGTGCCGTCGCCATCAATCACAAAGGTCTCGGGCACGCCGTAAACGCCCCAATCCAGCCCCATGCGCCCGGATGCATCAACCCCGATGGCGGCATAAGGATCGCCCAGTTCCGCCATGAACGCCAAGGCCTTGGCCGGGTCGTCCTTGTAATTGATGCCATAGATCGTAATGCCTTCGTCGCTCAGCGCCTGAAGGTTCGGATGCTCGATCCGGCAAGGCGCGCACCAGCTGGCCCAGAAATTCACCAGCTTGACCGTCCCATCGCGCAGGGCCGCGTCATCAAACGGCACCTTGCCCGTCAGTTCGGTCAGCACTACCGGTGGGGCCGGCTGGCCCTGACGTGCTGAGGGCAGCGAATTGGGATCATCGCGGAACATGCCAATGGCCGCCAGCAACACAAATCCGGCAAAAATCAACGGTGGCGCAATCATCAAAGGGGATATTTTAGCCATTATGCGCCATCCGTGCCTCAACCGCCTTCATCTCGGCGCGCACCTTGCGGCCGCGCCACAGGCTGAACCCCACCAGCAGCAGCAATAACAGGATCGACGCTGCGTAAGCCGACAGAACCGTATCGCCGTATTTCCCCAGATCAGGCATCATGCCCCCACCCTTTCACGCGCCAGCAACGCCTTGATCCGTCGCGCGCGAATTTCGGTACCGGTGCGATAGAGCACCAGCGCAATGAACAGCAGCACGAAACCCGCGATGCACACCAATAGCGGCACCCAGAACACGTCTGCCACGTTCTCTTCCTTGTCCAGGCTTAGCGACGCGCCCTGATGCAGGCCCTGGTTCCAGAAATTTACCGCATAGCGCGACAGGATGGCAAAGACCGACCCCACCAGGCACAGCACCGATGTCAGATCGGCGGCGGTGTCGGGGTCATCAATCGCCTCCCACAGGGCGATATAGCCCAGATAGAACAGGAACAGGATCAGGAACGAGGTCAGGCGCGGGTCCCAGGCCCACCAGGTGCCCCACATCGGCTGGCCCCAGATCGCCCCGGTCGCCAGCGCGATCAAAGTCATCACAACGCCAATCGGCGCAGCGGCGCGGGCGGCCAGCGCGCTGACATGGTGACGCCGCACCAGCCAGACCAGCGAGGTCACCAGCATCATCACCCAGATATTGATCGCCATCATCGCGGCGGGAACATGCAGATAGATGATTTTCACCGTGGCGCCCTGCCGGTAATCATCCGGGGTAAAGAAGAACCCCCAGATCAGCCCGACGGCCAGACAGGCGGCAGCGCTGATCCAAAAGAACGGCAGCACCCGTTCCGTCGTGGTCAGGAACAGTTTGGGATTGGCATATTGCCAGACGGCATTGGCTTTTTCTGTAAACGACATAGGCGTTATCTAGCCCTTCCTTGCGACCTTCACAATTCACATATCAGCGCAGATTGACGCGCAGGACGGCGGCGCTGGCAAATGGCAACAGCGCCACCGCCCCGGCGGTGATTCCGGCCAGCATCAGCAGCGGCGTCTGCGTGTCCATCCCCACAGCCCCGCGCCGCGCCACCTCGGCGCCAAAGATCAGTGTGGGCACATATAGCGGCAGCACCAGCAGGCTCAGCAGCAGCCCACCACGTTTTAGCCCCACGGTCAGCGCCGCGCCAAAAGTGCCGATCACCGACAGCGCCGGCGTGCCCAGCAGCAGCGAGATCACCAGCCATTTATACCCCGGCCCCGGCAGGTTCAGCAGTACCCCCAGCACCGGGGCCGCCAACACCAGCGGCAGGCCGGTGGTCAGCCAATGGGCCAGCGCCTTGATGCTGACCACCGCCTCCAGCGGCAGCGGCGCGGTGGCCAGCAGGTCCAGCGACCCGTCCTCCCAGTCCAGCGCCAACAGCCGGTCCAACGACAACAGGCAGGCCAGCAGCGCGCCCAGCCACAACACCCCCGGCGCAATCGTGGCCAGCAAAGACGATTGCGGCCCGACGCTGAACGGGATCATCACCGTGACAATCAGGAAAAACGCCAACCCCAGGCCAAAGCCACCCCCGGCGCGCAGCG
>JBLINN010000145.1:0-10350 GCA_047639325.1 Paracoccaceae bacterium
TCGCCCGGCGGCTATATCCGGCGCAAGGGCGGTTAACGCGCGGCTATGACCCGGGTGGTGATCTCTCAACCGATGTATTTCCCCTGGGCAGGGTTTCTGGCGCAATTGGCGCTGGCGGATGTGCGGATCTGGCTGGATGATGCGCAATTTTCCAATGGGTCTTTTACCAACCGGGTGCAGGTAAAACCGCGTCCGGACACGCCGGAATTGCCCTGCCCGCCAGTCAAATGTCGTCGCAGATGAACGTGCCGGGCAGCGGTTGGCAACGGGTGCTGGATCTGGTGCGCCAGGTTGGCGGCACAACCCATATCACCGGCCACGGGGCGCGGCATTATCTGGATCATCAAGCGTTCGAAGACAGTGGTGTGACGGTCGCTTACATGGACTACGCAATGCTCCCATGGCCGCAACCCCACGGGCCATTCCCCCCCTATGTGACCGGGCTGGATCTGATTGCCAACGTGGCCCCCGACAATCGGTTCGCCCATCTCAACCCGTCAACCACCCCGTAGCGTGACTTTCTGAACACCTGAAGAATCCGCGCTCCGCTTGCCCCCAAAACCGGAATTTTTCAAAAATTCCGACCCGATTTCTTTGAAAGAAATCGACGACCGTCGGCGGTCACAGCGCAACACTCTCTGCCAGCGCCGGCAAGTCCCGGTCGCGATCCGAAACGCTGACGGCAGGTAAAGGCCAGTCAATTGCCAGGTCAGGGTCAAACGGCGAAATGCCGCCTTCACAATCCGGCGCATAGACCGCTGAATGGAAATACTGCAATTCGGCATCCGGCGTCAGGGTCTGAAACCCATGCGCAAACCCTTTGGGGATATAGATGGCATTGCCGCTCGCCGCCTCCAGCGTCACCGTGCAGATTTTCCCGTAACTATCTGACCCAGCGCGTAAATCCACAATCACATCCCAAACCGCCCCACGCAGACACCGCACCAGTTTGACCTCGGCTGCCGGATCGCGCTGAAAATGCATCCCGCGCACCGTGCCCTTGGCATTGCTGTGAGACATGTTCATCTGTACCCAGCGTGTATTCAGTCCGGCCTGTTCAAATTCCTGTTCACAAAATATCCGGGCAAAGAAACCGCGCGCATCCTCGCGCCGCTCCAGCGTCACCTCATAGGCCCCCGCCAAGGATAGCGGCGCAAACCTCATGGCGCGCCAAACGCGTGGATCTGGGCCCGAGTGACATCCAACGCCGATGTCCCGCCCAGCACATCCCGATACCAGCCCATGGTCCGGGCCATCGCCTGCGCAAAATCCCAACGCGGGCTGTACCCCAGATCATGGCGCGCCAGTTCGATCCCCAAACTCAGCAACCCGGCCTCGTGCGGCGCATCCGAGTCTGACATATCCTGCCACTCCCCCGGCCAATGCTGCAACGCTGCCGCAACCAGATCGCTGACCGGGCGCACATCCGCAGCCTTGGGGCCAAAATTATAGCTGCTGGCCACGTCGCCTGTCCCAAACAGCGCCTCGGCCAACCGCAAATACCCAGACAACGGTTCCAACACATGCTGCCAGGGACGCCGCGCCCGCCCATTACGCACCGGTATCGCCTGTCCCGCCGCCAGCGCGCGGACGATATCCGGCACAATCCGGTTGTCGGCCCAATCGCCGCCGCCAATCACATTCCCGGCCCGGGCCGAGGCCACACGCACGCCGGATCCAGCAAAAAACGACTTGGCATAACTGGAAATCACCAATTCACACGCCGCTTTGGACGCCGAATAAGGATCATGCCCGCCAAGCGGGTCACTTTCGCGATAAGGATGTCGCCATTCGCGGTTTTCATAGACCTTATCCGTAGTGATCATCACCGCCGCACAAGGCTGATCCAAGCCGCGCAGGGCGTCCAGCATATGCGCCGTGCCCATCACATTGGTGTCCCAGGTCAGCAATGGGTCGTCATACGAGGCCAGCACCAACGGTTGTGCCGCCAGATGGAACACCACATCCGGGCGCACTTCTGCCACCCGATGCCGCAAGGTCTCGGCCTGGCGGATATCGCCGATCCTGTGATCCATCTGCGCCGCCAGCCCAAGCTGGTCAAACAACGCCGGATCGGTATCCGGCACCAGCGCCAGACCATACACCTCGGCCCCCAACGCGCCCAGCCATACCGATAACCAACTGCCCTTGAACCCGGTATGCCCGGTCACCAGAACCCGTTTGCCCTGCCAAAACCCGCTCATCCGCCTGTCGGGCCCCATGTTTTCCACGGCGCTTTTCCAGTGGCCCACATCTCTTCCAACTGGTTCTTGTCGCGCAACGTGTCCATCGCCATCCAGAACCCGTCATGTTTCCACAAGGCCAGCTGACGATCCCGTGCCAAACCTTCCAGCGGGGCGTTTTCAAACACCGTCTGATCGTCCTCTAACCGGTCCAGCATAGACGGCTCGCACACAAAGAACCCGCCATTGATCCAGCGATTGTCGCCCTGCGGCTTTTCCTGAAAGCTGGTCACCCGGTCGCCTTCCAGCGCCAGCGCGCCAAACCGACCCGCAGGCTGGATCGCTGTCACCGTCGCCTCGCAGCCCTGCGATTTGTGAAACGCCACCTGCGCCGAAATATCCACATTGCTGACCCCGTCGCCATAGGTCAGGCAGAACGTGTCATCCAGAAACTCGCGCACCCGCCGGATACGCCCGCCGGTCTGGGTGTGCTCGCCCGTGTCCACCAAGGTGATTTTCCAAGGCTCGGCGCTTTGGTTATGCACCTCCATGGAATTGTTGGATAAATCGATTGTCACATCGGACATGTGCAGGAAGTAATTGGCGAAATACTCCTTGATCATATAGCCCTTGTAGCCACAGCAAACGACAAAATCGTTGATCCCATGGGCGCCGTACAGCTTCATGATGTGCCAGATGATCGGGCGACCGCCGATTTCGATCATCGGCTTTGGGCGCAGATGGGATTCTTCGCTGATGCGGGTGCCCAGCCCCCCGGCAAGAATGACTGTTTTCACAAGATGCCCCAGTTTATTGACAGGATGCGCGTTGGATTTGGTTACACCGATCAGCGATTTGCCACAAGCGGTGGAACACCCGGCAGGCATCCGCGCGCCACACCAGAAAATTCGAATTTTCTGGACAAGAATTTTCGAAAATTCTTTTTTCGCGCAACCGCCCCCCCCCGACAAACAAAAAGGCCGCGCAAAATGCACGGCCTTTTCAAATACTTGTAGTAAAGACTTAACGCTTGGAGAACTGGAAGCTCTTACGCGCTTTGGCCTTACCGTATTTCTTACGTTCCACCACGCGGCTGTCGCGGGTCAGGAAGCCAGCAGCCTTCAGCGCCCCACGCAGGGACGGATCATAAAGCTGCAGCGCCTTGGAAATACCGTGCTTGACCGCACCGGCCTGACCAGACAGACCGCCACCCTTAACAGTGGCCATCACGTCGAACTGGTCTTCGGTGCCGGAAATGGTGAACGGCTGGCGCAGGATCATCTGCAGAACCGGACGGGCGAAATAAGTGTTCAGCGTTTTGCCGTTCACAATGACCTTGCCAGAGCCCGGCTTGATCCAGACGCGGGCAACCGCATCTTTCCGCTTACCAGTGGCATAGGACCGGCCCAGATTGTCGCGCACAGGATCGCGCGGCGTCAGGTCAACCTCGGGGGCCGCAATGATGCCAGCAACTTCGTTCAGGTCTTCGAGTGTTTGGATTTCATCAACCATCGGTCATCAGCTCCGCGTGTTTTTCTTGTTCATGGATGCAACATCCAGAACTTCGGGGCTTTGCGCCTCGTGAGGGTGTTCGGTGCCCGCATAGACGCGCAGGTTAGTCATGACCTGACGGCTTAGACGATTGCCTGGCAGCATCCGCTTGACGGCCTGGGTCACCACACGCTCGGGGTGCTTGCCTTCAAGGATTTGCTGCTTGGTGCGCGACTTGATCCCACCGGGGTGGCCGGTATGCCAGTAAAAAGGCTCTTCGCGCTTTTTGCCGGTCATCTGGATCTTGTCAGCGTTGATGATGATCACATTGTCGCCCATATCCATGTGCGGTGTGAACGTTGCTTTGTGTTTACCACGCAGACGCATGGCAATGATCGATGCAAGACGGCCCAGAACAACGCCTTCGGCGTCGATCAGGATCCATTTCTTGTCGATCTCTGCAGGGGTTGCAGAATAGGTTTTCATGGCAGGATGTTCCTGTTTGACGTGAAAGGCAGGTATAAAACATCCCTGCCCGAATTCGATGGGTGGGGTGTAAGGGCATCCCAACGCACAGTCAAGCGCAACAAGACTGTAAAAACTCATCCATTTCAACAGGTTGTGAATTAGGTATTATAATACCCCAAATTTACACCTCATTCCGGCACACAGATTTCATTACGCGAAATCGCCAGCAGCGTGCGAAACACCAAACCGATGATAATGGCGGCCAATGCAGCCAGCGCCAAATAGCCAACGACCAGATGCCCACCCGACTCCACCACACGCGCATAAGAGAACGACGCGATTGCCAATGCGGCCACGGGAAACGACAAGGCCCACCACGACAAAGCAAATGGCAGCCGCGCCATCTTCGGTGCCTGCACCAGCACCAGCGCGGTAAACACGTAAGCGGTGTTCAGCAAAATGCGGGCAAAGGGATCAATTTGCCCGTCCATCAGGTTCAAATAGGCCACAAAGGCCACAGCCGGTGGCGCGATCAGGATCACCAGCGTCGGGAACAGCCGCGCCGGGATCGGGTTGTGAAACACCAACCGGTTCATCACCAGCGTCAGCAAAACAATCCAAAACACCAACCCGCCGGAAAAGAACAGCCACGACAGCTCGACATACCCCAACCGCACCCCGACAACCGGCACAATCACATTGCCCACTGCCGGTATGAACCAGGCGGGGGTCAGATGCCCAAACTCAAACGACCGGTGGCTGATCCAGCCGGACACAACGGCGATGGTCAACACCCCCTGCCCGATGGTCCCCAACACCCAGATCACATGCGCATTGCCTGCCAGCTTTGATTCAAATCAAACCTGTACCTTAGATTGATGTTTATTTTCACCGCTTTTTCACCAATTTCCCCACCAATTTCCCCACCTATTTCCCCGACGAATGCGCAGGCGGAATCGCATAGGTCATTGTGGCCCGTGCCACCGGGGCCTCTGACCCTTCGGAAAAGATCAAAACATCGCCCACCGCCAACAACTTGCCCAGTTTCAACAACCTCCCCTTGGCGATCAGATCGACCCCGGATGCAGGCTTGCGCATGAAGTCCAGCGAACAACTGGTGGTGACCGCCAGCGCCTGACGCCCCACACGCGACAGAACCAATGCATATACCGTCACATCCGCCAGCGCGAACATCGACGGGCCAGACACCGTGCCACCGGGGCGCAAATGCCGCTCTGCCGTCAACAGCCGCATGGTCATACCGTCCATCGACAGCGCATCAATTGCAAAATCATCCCTGACCTGCGGAAACACCTCGTGCAAAAAATCCGCCAACTCGTCCTTGTTCAATGCCAGAGACATGCTTTTCCTTCCGCTGTTTGCCCCCTAGAGTTGGCGCAACATTGGCACGGAGAGCAAGATGGCAATTCTGGAACGTAACGACACGGGCGCGGTGGCGCATCTGCGCCTGAACGCGCCAGAGCGCCTTAATGCCCTGTCAGACGAAATGCTGGCCGCCCTGTCAAAGCAACTGACGGAGCTAAAGGACGATACATCGATCCGCGCGGTGATCCTGTCGGGCGCCGGCAAGGCGTTTTGCGCCGGCCACGACCTGAAACAGATGACCGCTGGCCGCCAAGCCGAAGATGGCGGCCAGGCCTATTTCCGCGATCTGTTTGATCGCTGCACTCAGGTGATGCTGGCCATTCAGGCCCTGCCCCAGCCAGTGATCGCCCAGGTACATGGCATCGCCACCGCCGCCGGATGCCAGTTGGTTGCCACCTGCGATCTGGCAATAGCCGCCGAAGGCACGCGGTTTGGGGTGAACGGGGTGAATATCGGCCTGTTCTGTTCCACGCCGATGGTCGCCCTGTCGCGCAATATCGCGCGCAAACAGGCGTTCGAGATGCTGACCACCGGCCAATTCATCCCCGCCAGCCGCGCCGAAACCCTGGGCCTGATCAACCGCGCCGTCCCCGCCGACCAGCTAGAGGCCGAGACCACGGCGCTGGCCAATACCCTGACAGACAAGCTGGGTGCCGCCGTTCGCATCGGCAAACAGGCGTTTTATCAACAGCTACAAATGCCGGTGGATCAGGCCTATGCCTATGCTGGCGACGTGATGGTGCAGAACATGCTCTACCGCGACACCGCCGAAGGTATCGCCGCGTTTATCGAAAAACGCCCCGCCGATTGGCGGCAATAAACCCACCGTTTCGTCTTTTCGTTCACATTGTTTCCAAATTTTTCCTAGGAAAATAGGCAACACTGTGGCAAACCGGAATCAGGGTTAATGCCCTACACTATTTTTGGGTCGCCGTCGGCGGAAGGTCCCTCCAGACCGGGTCTCTCTACCCGGTTCGACATTCCCACCACGGCGACCCCAAAATCCCCTTGAATACCCGCTGCGATACGCCACCGCCCGCGCACCGTGGTTACGCCACCGCCCGCGCCCCGTGGTTGCGCACCGTGGTTGCGCCCTGTGGTTGCGCCCTGTGGTTGCGCCCTGTGGTTGCGCCCTGTGCGCCGCTGGCCTATGGGACGCAACATGACACAAACATTACATATCGTCGGCGGCGGCATGGCCGGATCCGAAGCGGCCTGGCAGGCGGCCCATATGGGCATCTGCGTGGTGATCCACGAAATGCGCCCCAAGGTCGAAACTTTTGCCCATAAAACCGGCAATCTGGGCGAAATGGTTTGTTCCAATTCCTTCCGCTCGGATGATGATGAACAAAACGCCGTTGGCCTGCTGCATTGGGAAATGCGCGCCGCCAACGGGCTGATCATGTCCACGGCTGACAGTCACCGCCTGCCCGCTGGCGGTGCCTTGGCCGTAGATCGCGACCCGTTTGCCGAAACCATCACCGCCCGCCTATTGGCACATCCCAACATCTCGGTGTCTTACGAAGAAATCACCGACCTTCCTGACACTGGCCACTGGATCATCGCCACCGGCCCGCTGACCTCTGGCACATTGGGCGCGGCCATCGCCCGGGAAACCGGCGCCGAGGCCTTGGCGTTTTTCGACGCAATCGCGCCGATCCTCTATCACGACAGCATCGACATGTCGCGCGCCTGGATGCAGTCGCGCTATGACAAGGGCGAAACCGAGGCCGAGCGTACCGCCTATCTGAACTGCCCAATGGATCGCGACCAATACGAGGCCTTCGTCGACGCGCTTTTGGCTGCCGACAAAACCGAATTCCGCGACGGCGAAACCGCCAGCTATTTCGACGGCTGCCTGCCAATCGAAGTAATGGCCGAACGCGGCCGCGAAACCCTGCGCTTCGGCCCGATGAAACCAGTTGGCCTAACCAACCCGCATCAGCCCGACATCAAGGCCTATGCGGTGGTGCAATTACGCCGCGATAATGCCTTGGGAACGCTCTATAACATGGTGGGTTTCCAGACAAAAATGAAATACGGCGCGCAAACCGACGTGCTACGAATGATCCCCGGACTGGAAGAGGCCCGCTTTGCCCGCCTCGGCGGCATCCACCGCAACACCTTCCTGAACTCGCCCACTTTGCTTGACGGCCAGATGCGCCTGAAATCGAGATTGAATTCGGGGGCTAACATCCGCTTCGCCGGGCAAATCACCGGTGTCGAAGGCTATGTCGAAAGCGCCGCCATGGGCCTGCTAGCCGGTCGCATGGCCGCCGCCGAACTGTCAGGCAGCATGCTGGACGTGCCGCCCAACACCACTGCCACCGGCGCGCTGATCACCCATATCAGCGGTGGTGCCGAGGCCAAAACCTTTCAGCCGATGAACGTCAATTTCGGCCTCTTCCCCCCGGTCGAAAGCCTGAAAGCCGGACGTCGCGGCCGCAAAGACCGCTACAAGGCCTATACCGACCGCGCCAAAATCGACTGGGCCGCTTGGCTGGATCAAACGCCCCTAGACGCAGACTAGGGTTCGCCTTTAATCTGTACGACATGACAGATGGATTCCTGAACCAAGCTTACGGCGCCCGCGACCCCGCCAGCACCCGCGATCTTTATGACGATTGGGCCGCCAGCTACGAATCGGAGCTGGGCGAAAACGGTTACGCCACCCCGGGCCGCTGCGCCGCCGCCCTGCGCGCCCATTTGGAAGACCCAAACGCCCCAATCCTCGATTTCGGCTGCGGCACTGGCCTGTCCGGGTTGGCGCTGCGCCTTGCCGGGTTCACCACCATCGACGGGCTGGACCTGTCCGCCGACATGCTGAAACAGGCCAAGGCCAAAGACCTTTACCGCGACTTGCACCAGATCGACGCAGGTGCCCCCCTGACCCACACGCCCGGCACATATGGCGCGATCACCGCCATCGGCGTGATCGGCGCCGGGGCCGCCCCAATCTCGGTGTTCGACACATTGATGGACGGGCTGGCCAGCGGCGGGCGCTTTGTACTGTCCTTCAATGATCACGCCCTGAAAGACCCGGCAAACGAAGGCAAATTGCAAAGCTATCTCGACAGCGGCACCGCACGGCTGTTGTTCAAGGAATACGGCGACCACATCCCAGGGATAGGCATCAAGTCCAACGTCTACGTCATTGAAAAAAAGTGACATTCACCACCCGTTTCGCCCCATCTCCCACCGGCCCGCTGCATCTGGGCCACGCTTATTCCGCGCTGCTGGCCTATGACATGGCCAGCGCCGAACAGGGCCGCTTTCTGCTGCGGATCGAAGACACCGACACCGCCCGCGCCCGCCCCGAATGGGAGGCGAAAATTTACCAAGACCTGCATTGGATGGGCCTAACATGGGAGGTCCCAGTGCTACGCCAGTCCGACCATCTGGCCCGCTACGCCACCCACCTGACACAGCTGGAAAACCTGGGCCTGATCTATCCCTGTTCCTGCACCCGTGGCGACATCCGCGCCGCCCTGTCCGCCCCGCAAGAAGGCGTACCAACCCCCACAATCTATCCCGGAACCTGCCGGAATCGCCTTATGTCCAGCCGCCAACCCGGCGATGCCCTGCGCCTTGACATGACTCGCGCCTTAAACCACCTGAAAACCCTGCCCAACTTTACCGAAACCGGCCCCGCCCATGCAGGCCAACACACCCTGTGCCCGCAAAAAATGCTGCAAAACACCGGCGACGCCGTGCTGGGGCGCAAGAAAATCGAAACCGTCTCTTACGTCCTCGCCGCCGTGATCGACGACGCGCACCAGGCGATCACCACCGTGATCCGCGGTGAAGACCTCTACGAAACCACGTTTCTGCAAGTGCTGCTGCAAGCCCTGCTAAACCTGCCAACCCCCACCTATCACCACCATAAATTAATCCGCGACGCTCACGGCAAACGCCTCGCCAAACGCGACGATGCCCGCGCCATCGCCAAATACCGCGCCGATGGCGCCACGCCGCAAAGCATCCGCACCCTGCTGGGCCTCTAGAGCGTGTCGCGTTATATTGGTTTCAGGCATTCATCTGCCCGGGTGAATTCGATTGAACGCGACATGCTCTAAACCCCCCAGCTTTTTCTTGTTAATAAATACTCGCGCCGCAGGCATGGCCCGGCAGGGGCCATCCATTTACCCCTCAGGCGCCATCAACTCCACCTCTTCGCCATCCCGGACGCCCGTGTAAAAACAACTGCGCCGATTGGTATGACAGGCCGGCCCCACCTGATTCACCACCACCAACAAACAATCCCGGTCACAATCCACCCGGAAATCCACCAATTCCTGCACATGCCCCGATGATTCCCCCTTCACCCAAAAGGACGACCGCGACCGCGACCAATAGGTCACCCGCCCGGTTTCCAACGTGCGCGCCACGGCCTGGGCATTCATCCAGGCCATCATCAACACCTCGCCGCTTGCCGCATCCTGGGCAATCGCCGGGATCAGACCAGCCTCGTTAAAGGTCAAACTATTGGGATCAAACGACAGAGCATCATTCATGGGGGCAAAAACCTTTTGCATCACAGATTTGCCCGACTATGTATGAGGAACCAGCCAAGAGGAAAACCCATGTCCGGCGAAACTGACCTGATCAAGCTCTATTCAGCCCGAATTCTGGCGCTGGCCGCAGATATCCCGCATCTTGACCGCCTGCCCAATCCCGCCGCCACTGTCAAAAAACGCTCGCCGCTATGTGGGTCGACCGTCACCGTGGATGTCTGCCTGCGCGACGGCCGGATCACTGAATTTGGTCAAGATGTCAAAGCCTGCGCTTTGGGCCAGGCCTCGGCCTCGGTGGTCGGCTCTGC
>JBLINN010000146.1:0-10343 GCA_047639325.1 Paracoccaceae bacterium
GATTATCATGACTTTTTTGGCACTGACACCAAACTGGATCTGAAAGGCCAGCGCGATGCGGATGGGCGTTTGCAGATCGACACCTTTGATGTTGCGTCCAATGCCCTGACCCTGAGCGGCGCGCTGTAAATTGCCGCGTCCGGCGATATCGGCAAGGTGCTGCTGCATGGCCGCATCGCACCGCCCGCCGGAACCGAGGTGGTGTTGCCAATGACCGGCCCACGCACCGCGATTTCGGCGGCTCAGCTGACGGCCCGGCTGGATGCTGCGACCGACAATAGCTGGGATTTGGCGCTGACACTGGACGGGCTGACCCGCCCGGATATGGCGCTGCACCACGCTGAAATCAGGGCCGATGGCACGCTGGATCAGGGAAAGCTGACGCAGATGGCGGGGGATTTGACCGCCGCAATAAGGGGGCTGTCCTTTACCGATACCGCCCTGGCGCAGGCGGTGGGACAGGATGTGTCGCTGTCGGGAAAGTTTGCCCTGAAGGGCGACGGCGCACTGGACCTGTCACAGGTGACCCTGACGGGCAGCGATTATACGGGCGCTCTTGATGGGCAATTGCAGGGTTTGGACTCTGGCTTTCAGATGGATGGCACCGCGCGTATCGGTGCGGCGGATATCTCGCGCTTTTCAGGGCTGGCCGGGCGACCATTGGGCGGGGCGATCACCGCGCGGCTAGAGGGCACCGGGGCACCGCTGGGTGGGCATTTCGATTTCAAACTTGATGCAAAGGCCGACGACCTGAGTGCGGATATCGCACAGGTGGATCCGCTGATCACCGGCCAGACCACCCTTAGTCTGACCGCCACCCGTGGTGCGGATGGGCTGGACATTCATGACTTTCGGTTAGACGGCACCGCCCTTGGTGCCCGCGTCAGCGGGGCGGTGCGCAGCCGGGGATCGGACCTGACCTTTCAGGCGAAGTTGGACGATGTCTCGCGCGTGGTGAAAGAGGTCAGCGGGCCGGTAACGCTGAAAGGTGATGTGACCCAGGATAGCGCGGGCACCCTGACCGGAAAAGTCCGGGTTGATGCGCTTGAGGCGTCGTTTGTCAATCTGGATGGTTCGATGGCAAAAGATGGTGCCATTGACCTGACGTTTCTGGCGCAGCTGGGCGATGCCTCGCGCTTTGTGAAAGAGATCAACGGACCGGTGTCGTTGCAGGGCGATGTGACCCGCGACAGCGCGGGCGCCGTGGCCGGAAAGATCCGGATTGATGGGCCCGAAGCATCGTTTGCCGATCTGAACGGCAGCTTGGCAACAGACGGCACCATTGCGCTGACCTATGATGCACTGCTGGCCCAGGCCGAACGGTTTGTGCCCGAAATCCGTGGCAACCTGACGGCCAAAGGCACAGCCGGGCGCACAGGCAGCACATGGCAGGTGGACAGCGATGCCACCGGCCCCGCCGGGATCGAGGCCAATATCGCCGGTACCTGGGATCAGGACAGCGGGTTGGCGGATCTGGCGGCAATCGGCCAGCTGCAACTGGCCGCCGCCAACCGGTTTATCGCCCCAAGATCGGTGCTGGGGGTGGCTAAATTCGATCTGACGGTTAAAGGCAAACCGGACGTGTCTGCCCTCAGCGGCACCGTATCAACCGCAGGTACCAAGGTGGCGCTGCCCAATGTTGGGCAAACCATCAACGATATCAACGCGACCATCACCTTGGCCGACGCCCAAGCAAACCTGTCTTTAACCGGCGCGCTGGCCGCTGGTGGCACCTTTCGCATCAGCGGGCCCGTCGCCATGCAAGCGCCCTATCAGGGCACGATCACCACGGACCTGCAGCAAATCGTGCTGACCGACAATATCAGTTATACCAGCTCGGCCAATGGCCAGTTGGTTTATGCCGGACCGCTGACTGGCAACGCCAACCTGTCCGGGCAGATCGTGTTTGGCGAGACCGAGATTAACTTGAACACCGCCTCAGGCTCTGCCGGGGCGGCCCCGATCCCCGAGATAACCCATCTTGGCGAAACCAGCACCCAACGGTCCACCCGCAGCAGAGCCGGATTGATCAAAACTTCCAGCCGCAGTTCCGGTCCGGTGATTGGGCTGGATATTACCCTATCCGCCCCCAACAAGGTCTTTGCCCGAGGACGTGGATTGCAGGCCGAACTGGGCGGCACCATTGTGGTACGCGGTACCAGCCAACAGGTGGCACCTGCAGGCCAGATCGAATTGATCCGTGGCAATATGGACCTGTTGGGCCGCCGCCTGAAACTAACCAAAGGGCTAGTGTCACTGCAAGGCAAGCTAGAACCTTATGTCGAATTCGCCGCCTCGACGACCACGTCCGAGGGATCGGCCACGATGGAGATTTCCGGGCCTTTGGGCTCTCCCGAGATCAAGGTGTATTCCGACCCCGAGCGCCCCAGCGAAGAGGCGCTGGCGATGCTGATCTTTGGCAACCGCTTCGCCGAAATGTCGCCAATCGCTATCGCCCAAATGGCGGCCTCGGTGGCCCAGCTGAGCGGCAAGGGTGGCGGCGGTGTGACCGACAAGGCCCGCAAAGGGCTGGGGGTTGATACGTTGGATGTGGGCACAGACGAAGACGGCAACGCCAGCGTCGGCGCCGGGGTTTACGTGCTGGACAACGTCTATACCGACTTTTCGGTCAACACCAATGGCGACACAGAGCTGAACCTGAACCTGGATGTGTCGGATAACTTTACCCTGAAGGGCACGGTCGACAATGCTGGCGATACGTCGATGGGGATGTTCTTTGAGCGGGATTATTAGGGTTTGGTGCGCGGCTTTGGGGTGATGGGTTTGAGCCCTTCTACACCCATCCAATCAACTGTTGCAAAGCGGGACGATGCTGACTTTACGTGAGGGTGACTGACCAACACTTTGCGGGCGATTGACGTGCGGTCACCGATGGATGGCGAAGGGTGCTTCCTGCACAACACACTTGTCGAAAGGCTGCGGCTATCCCAGAAATACCAGCGCCTCTACCTGCACGCCCCGGAAACAGGACCCGCGGCAAAGACAAAGGCCGGCGCAGATAAAACCCTGTAACCCCCAAGCGATTTGTGCTGCTATTTAACGGTCAGGACAGAACACTTCGCCAAAAGCTCAACTCTGTGCGAAACACCCCCCCGCAAAGTTGCTTCGATGTTGCCCAGCCCGCGTGACCCGATAACAATCAAATCCACTTTGTTCTTTTCGGCATTCTCGACAATCGTGCGGGCGACAGGACCAGTGGCCAGTTCCACTTCAATGTCTTTAACTCCCATTTCACGCGCAGTCGCCGCCGCCTGTGATAGCAATTGATTTGAAAGCAATCGTGTCGCTTCAAAATCAGCGCCTTCGATATGTTCAAGTTTTGCGTATGCTCGCAGTTCCTCTGACACTTTCGGAGTCTGATGGGTTTTGATGACGGTAAGGATATGTACCTTGGCATGGCAAGCAGCCGCAATTTGAGCGGCGACCTCCACTGCCTTAAGGGAGTGGCTCGATCCGTCGACGGCGACCATGAGTGTGTTTATCATCTGTTGTTTCCCTTCGGCGCTA
Organism: Paracoccaceae bacterium; assembly: GCA_047639325.1. Classification (GTDB taxonomy): domain Bacteria; phylum Pseudomonadota; class Alphaproteobacteria; order Rhodobacterales; family Rhodobacteraceae; genus NVQY01. Next base: position 3,529 of record JBLINN010000146.1, read on the forward strand.
CGTTTTGAAGGGTGCCCACCGATATTAGATTTTGACGCGGCACCATTGAATGTGTCTTGGGAACAAGCGTACTCAACCGGCACTGCCCAAGTTGAATGCCATGTGGCTTACGTTGCCAACGAAGTGATCGGCGATCAAGCTTTTTGACGTTTCTATGATCGCTTCAGGCCGCTACCTTCGTGGCAGATGGTGCTCCCCCCTCGCCGGTTGGTGGGGGGCGAACTCACACCGCCCACCTCGTCATTGCATCATCCCGACGGTCAAAACAGCCCCGCCCGGTCACCGCCCCATCAAAACGCATTCATCGTCAGAAGTTCATATTCCGCAACCTTGTCATCGTCTTGATTGAACAGGGTCACATGCCAGCGCACCTCGCCATATTCATCATTGCGCGGGGTTTTCTTCTTCACCGTCAGGCGCACGCGGATGCTGTCGCCGGGGCTGACCGGCTTCATGAACCGCAAGTTATCCAGCCCGGTATTGGCCAGCACCGGGCCTTCGTTAGGCTCTACAAACAACCCGGCGGCAAAGCTGAGCAGCAGATAGCCATGCGCCACGCGACCCGGGAAAAACGGGTTCCGCTTGGCGGCGGCGTCATCCATGTGGGCATAGAAAGTGTCGCCGGTAAATTCGGCGAAATGTTCGATATCATCCAGCGTCACAACGCGCGAACCGGTGTTCAGCGTCTCGCCAATCGACAGCTCGCCATAGCGGCGGGTGAAGGGATGCGCTGGGGGGGTGATTTCGGTCGCACCGGGCACCCAGGCCTCGCCAATCGCCGTCAGAATATCGGGCGAGCCTTGAATGGCGGTGCGTTGCATATAATGCATCACGCCGCGCACCCCGCCCAATTCCTCGCCGCCACCCGCGCGCCCGGGGCCGCCATGTACCATGTGTGGCAAGGGCGATCCGTGGCCAGTGCTTTCCTTCATCGAGGTGCGATTGTTGATGTAAATCCGCCCGTGATTGGCCCCGGCCCCCAGCACCACAGCGCGTGCCACGTCGGGGTCGTGGGTGATCACCGATGCCACCAGGCTACCCTGCCCGCGGTTGGCCAGCGCGATGGCGTGATCCAGATCGCGGTACCCCATGATGGTGCTGACCGGGCCAAAGGCCTCGGTGTCGTGCACCCGTTGGGCGCTGTCGGGATCGGCGCAATGGAACAGCATCGGCGGCACAAAGGCGCCTTTTTCCGGGTCAGCGCCGTGCACGGTGAAATTGTCAGGGTCGCCAAACACCCGCTCGGCCTCGGCGCCGATCAGCGCGGCATTGGCCAGCACGTCGCGTTTCTGCCCTGCGGAAATCAGCGCTCCCATGCGGGTGGTGTCAAGACGGGGATCGCCGATGATTGTCTTGGCCAGACGTGCCGACAGGGCGCTGATCACCGCGTCCACCTGAGCGGTGGGGGCGATGATGCGGCGAATGGCCGTGCATTTCTGGCCCGCCTTGGCCGTCATCTCGCGATGCACTTCCTTGACAAACAGATCAAATTCCGGTGTGCCGGGCGTAGCATCCGGCCCCAGGATCGACGCGTTCAGGCTGTCTTGTTCGGCGACAAACCGCACGGCGTTTTGCAAGATCACCGGGTTTGAGCGCAGCATCAGCGCAGTATCGGCAGAGCCGGTAAAGCTGACCACATCCTGACCTGTCAGATGGTCCAGCATATCGCCTAAGCCCCCTGCCACCAGTTGCAGCGAGCCCGCAGGCAGCAGCCCGCTATCCAGCATCAGCCGCACCGCCAGTTCGGTGACATAACAGCTGTTGGTCGCAGGTTTGACGATGGCGGGCACCCCGGCCAGCAGGGTTGGTGCCAGCTTTTCTAGCATACCCCAGACTGGGAAGTTGAAGGCGTTGATATGCACCCCGACGCCTTGCAGAGGGGTGCAGACATGTTGTCCCAGAAAACTGCCAGTGCGGCCCAGCTGTTCCACCTCGCCATCCAGATAGACATGCCCATCCGGCATGTCGCGCCGCCCCTTTGAGGCAAACACAAACATCGTGCCAATGCCGCCATCAATGTCGATCATATGGTCACTTTGGGTGGCGCCGGTGTCGAACGACAGGTCATACAGCGCCTGTTTATGGGCACCCAGATGGGTGGCCAGCGCCTTTAGCATCCGGGCACGGTCGTGAAAGGTCAGCGCGCGCAGGGCCGGACCGCCAACGCTGCGGGCGTGATCCAGCATCGCTTGTACGTCCAGCGCTGCGTTGCCTGCGCTGGCTATCACCTCTCCGGTGATTGCGCTGGCAATGGTGCGGGCCCCGGCCCCGGGGGCGATCCAGTCACCGGCGGCATAGCTGGAAATCTGTTGAATGCTCATGTCATATTTCTCCGGTCCGGCGGCCTGTTTTGGCGGGCTTGGTAATGTGGCTTATTTATTGACCAACCGTTCGGTTTATGCAAGATGCGACGTTACCACGCCAGACAAACGGGGCCGAAAATGAGCGATACGATACTTGTACAAGACCACGGGACATGGGTGGAAATCACCCTGAACCGCCCCGACCGGCTGAACAGTTTCAACGACGGCATGCATCTGGCCCTGCGCGCCGCATTGGAACAGGCGCGCGATGGTGGCGCGCGGGCTGTGTTGCTGACCGGGGCCGGGCGCGGGTTTTGCGCCGGGCAGGATCTGGGTGATCGCGACCCGTCCAAGATGGATGGCCCCCCGGATCTAAGCCAAACAATCCTGACCTATTACGCGCCACTGGTGCGGTTGATCCGGTCGCTGGAATTGCCAGTGATCTGCGCGGTGAATGGCGTGGCCGCAGGCGCGGGCGCCAATATCGCGCTGGCCTGTGACATCGTGCTGGCGGCACAAAGCGCCAAGTTTATTCAAAGTTTCGCCAAGGTTGGGCTGGTGCCGGATGCAGGTGGGTCGTGGTCGCTGCCGCATCTACTAGGCGAGGCCCGCGCCAAGGCGCTGGCGCTGACAGCACAGCCTTTGACAGCCACGCAGGCCGCCGAATGGGGGCTGATCTGGCAAGCGGTGCCGGATGATGCTCTGATGGATCAGGCGCGCGACCTAGCGGCAAAACTGGCCAATGGGCCAACGGTTGGCCTGGGGCTGACCAAGATGGCCATTCAGGCGGCGGCAACCAACACGATGGATCAACAGCTGGAGCTTGAGGCGCAGTCGCAGAAAATCTGCGGCACCAGCCCGGATTACGCCGAAGGGGTCAGCGCCTTTCTGGCCAAGCGCGCGCCAGAGTTTACGGGCAAAAAACCATGACACCACAGGACCGCGCCAAACGATCTGCCACGGCACTGTGGGAAAATGACCATGCCTCGGTCTGGGCAGGCTTGCGGCTGGACCATGTAGACGAAGGTACCGCCACCATGTCGCTGAACGTGCAAAAGCATCACTGCAACGGGCACGGCATCTGCCACGGCGGTGTCACTTTTCTGTTAGCCGACAGCACCTTTGCCTTTGCCTGCAACAGCCGCAATCAATCCACTGTCGCGCAGCATAACGTCATCAGCTATCTGGCGCCGGGCAAGCTGGGCGATCAGTTGACCGCCACCGCGCAAGAGGTCAGCCTGACCGGGCGCAGCGGCATCTATGACGTGAAAATACAAAATCAGGATGGCCAGATGATCGCCGAATTTCGGGGCATGTCCCGGGCGATCAAAGGCCAGCTGTTTGACGAAGACTAAACCGAGGAGGACGCCATGAAGGTTCTGACCCCAAACCCCGCCGATCTGGACCCGATCGAGATTGCCTCGCTGGACGAAATTCAGGCGCTGCAGCTGGAGCGGCTGAAATGGTCGCTGCGCCACGCCTATGACAACGTACCGATGTACAAGGCACGGTTCGATGCGGCAGGCGTGCACCCGGACGATCTGAAATCGCTGTCGGATCTGGCGAAATTCCCGTTCACCTACAAGAACGACCTGCGCGACAATTACCCGTTTGGCCTGTTTGCGGTGCCGCGCGAACAGATCATGCGGCTGCATGCGTCCTCGGGAACCACCGGCAAGCCAACAGTGGTGGGCTATACCAAGACCGACATCGACAATTGGGCCGATCTGGCGGCGCGGTCGCTGCGCGCGGCAGGCTTGCGCGCCGGCAACATGGTGCATAACGCCTACGGCTATGGACTGTTCACCGGGGGCTTGGGCGCGCATTACGGCATCGAACGGCTGGGTGCCACCGTGGTGCCAATGGGCGGCGGGCAGACCGAGAAACAGGTTGGGTTGATCGAGGACTTCCGCCCCGACGGCATCATGGTGACCCCGTCCTATATGCTGAATATTCTGGAACAATACCACAAACAGGGCATCGACCCGCGCAGTTGCTCACTGTCCGTGGGCGTGTTTGGTGCCGAACCCTGGACCAACGCGATGCGCGCTGAGGTCGAAGCGGCCTTTGATATGCATGCGGTTGATATCTATGGATTGTCCGAGATCATGGGGCCGGGTGTGGCCAGTGAATGCGTCGAAACCAAAGATGGGCCGACCATCTGGGAAGACCACTTTTACCCCGAAATCATTAACCCGGAAACCGGCGAGGTTTGCGCTGATGGCGAACAGGGAGAGCTGGTGTTTACCACGCTGACCAAACAGGGCCTGCCGATGATCCGTTATCGCACCCGCGACCTGACGCGGCTGTTGCCGGGTACAGCGCGGTCAATGCGGCGGATGGAAAAGATCACCGGGCGCAGCGACGATATGATGATCCTGCGCGGGGTCAATGTGTTCCCCACCCAGATCGAAGAACAGGTGATGGCCACCGGCGGGCTGGCGCCCTATTTCCAAATCGAGCTGTACAAATCCGGGCGCATGGATGCGATGCGGGTGCATGTCGAGATGGTGCCAAGTGCAGCTGACGGTGCCAGCAGGGCGGCGGCGGAACGGATGCTGTCCAAACGGATCAAGGATATCGTTGGCGTGTCCACTGAAATCATCATCGGCGATCCCGGGTCCGTCGCGCGCTCGCAGGGCAAAGCCGTGCGTGTCGTCGACAATCGGGGCAAGGAATAGCCCTTGGCCCGGACAATCGCCAAAGACCATGACGCAAAGCGTGCCCAGATTCTGAAGGCGGCGGCCAAGGTGTTTGCTACCGAAGGCTTTGATCGGGCGTCAATGACGCAGCTGGCGCGCGAATGCGGCATCTCCAAGGCCAATATCTATCACTATTACGATGGCAAGGACGCGATCCTGTTTGACATTCTGGACAGCTATCTGTCGGAATTGCGCGCACGGATCGCCGGGGTGGATATCACCGGCTTGTCCCCCGATACCGCGTTGCGCCGGGTGGTGGGCGAAGTGTTGCAAGCCTATCAGGGCGCCGATCACGAACATCAGGTGCAAATCAGCGCCCTGTCAGCCCTGCCCGAAGACCAGCAAACCCAGATGCGCAGCTATCAACGCGACATGGTTAAGTTCATGAGCGATTGCATCCGCGCTGTAGCTCCGGATGTGTTTGCCGATGACAAACCCCGACTGCGCGCCACCACGATGTCAGTTTTTGGCATGCTGAACTGGTACTACATGTGGAACAGCGGCGCCGGGTCACAAGCACGCGAAGACTACGCCGATCTGGTGTGCGATCTGACCCTGAACGGGGTGCGCGGGGGGTGACGGCGTTGGCTTGAAGCTATCAGGCGGTTCTGGTCAGCGAATTTATGCACCTCCGGTAGGCAAATGATCCACCTGGGCACCAAAACCCTGCCCCATCCGTCTGGTAACCGGAAAATTTCAAATTTTCCGACCCGATTTCTTTGAAAGAAATCGACGATTGCCGCAGGTCTTGGTGTGACCTAAAGACTGGCAGTACGGGGCGAAATATCTCGACGTATCTGCTCGCCCATGCTGTGACGGGCGCGCTCCAGATCGTGGTCCAATTGCAGATGTATCCAGAAATCAGCCGCCGTACTGAAATACCGCGCCAGCCGTAGCGACAATTCAACCCCGACACTGGATTTTCCGGCCAGAACATCGTCAATCCGCCCCTCTAGCACCCTGATCCGCTGGGCCAGTTGCGACGGCGATATCCCCAGCGGCCCCATATATTCGTTTTGCAGGACGTCCCCGGGGGCGGGGCACAGGAACACCGGTTCGTCTGATTTCGCGACCTCTCCGGGGGGCAGTAACTGGATTTCTGTCGCATAGCCTGCGGCTTTCCAGGCATCCATGCCGCCGGTCATGTGGATGATCTCCGCGTGCCCTTCGTTCAGCAGCATCTTACCTGCCGCCTCGGACCGTTTGCCGACAGCGCAATGCAGCACGATCTTTTTACCGGGCAGCGTCGGGAAAAACTCGGCATCAAAACTGGACAGCGGCAGCAACAAGGCCCCGGCGATATGCTCGGCCTCGTACTCCGAGGTTTCGCGCACATCAACCAGCAGGATTTCATTACGATCTAGCCAGTCCTTGATTTGCTTTACATCGGCGGCCTGAACGGTGGTTGGCGCTTTGTCGGACATGTCATGACCCTTGTTTCCCGGCAGGCAAACCCGCCTGATCACCCCAGTGTATCGGTAATCCGGGGAATGCAGAAGAGCGGTTAAGGGCTGCCACGTTTGGGACCACCATTTTGGTTCAGAGCAAGGAAGCACGAGACCATTGCAACTGCACTTAAACCAAGGTCTTATTCCGTTAATCTTCTATTGGTCGAATGACAGAAGCGCCGGACAAAGCCGATCTTGCACCTAAGCAGAGATTCTCGGGTTGCCCAACGGATCTCGGTTTCGCTCAGTATTCAATTCTGTGACGGCATTGTGAATGGCTTGGTCAAGATCATCCAGGTCAGTGAAGGTCTGATGGGCGAGGTGGTTGGCTTTGAGATCCAGCCAGACGCGTTCGATGTCGT
>JBLINN010000147.1:0-10305 GCA_047639325.1 Paracoccaceae bacterium
GATCACCGCCGTGCCATCTTCGGGCAGAACCCTACGGAACAGGCCGGCCTTAGCGGCGAAATACGCCTCGAAGGTTTCGTGATAGTCCAGATGGTCCTGGGTAAAGTTGGAAAACCCGGCGGCGCGTAATTGCACCCCATCAAGGCGGCGCTGATCCAGCCCATGGCTGGAGGCCTCCATCGCCGCATGGGTGATGCCCTGTTTTGCGGCCTGCGCCAGGGTGCGGTGCAGGGTGATCGGTTCGGGCGTGGTATGGGCCAGCGGCGCGGTCCAGGCGCCCTCAACCCCGGTGGTGCCCAGATTGATCGCCGCATGGCCCAGCTCAATCCAGATCTGGCGCAGAAAGGTCGAGATTGAGGTTTTGCCATTGGTGCCGGTCACCGCCACCATGGTTTTGGGCTGAGCGCCAAACCAAAGGGCGGCGGTATAGGCCAGCGCCTGACGCGGGTCTTCGGTGACAATCAGCGCTGCATTTGACGCGGCCAGTTCGGTCTCGGCAATCGCCGCGCCTGCGGCATCGGTCAGCACCGCCGCCGCACCCATGCGCAGCGCATATTGGACAAATTCACCACCATGCACCCGGCTGCCCGGAAGCGCGGCAAACAGATAGCCGTCCTTGACATCGCGACTGTCCACCGCCAGCCCGGTGATCTGCGGGTCGCGCCCGCCGCGCGCAGTCAGGGCCAGTTGGCTTAGCGATTTTGCCGGTATGTCCATGCGCCCGTTACCCGCCATTACCTGTCTGTCAGTTCGAGGTCAGGGTTATACCCGCCTTCGGCCCGGATTCAACGCTTGGCCGCAGCCCCAGCAAGGGGGCGACGCGTGCGATCATTTCTGCCGCTACAGGCACCGCTGTCCAGCCCGCCGTGCGACGCTGTTCGCCGTAGGTGAACACCGAGGGTTCGTCCAGCGTGACAATCAGCACATATTTTGGATCATCCACCGGGAACATGCTGGCGAATGTGGCGATCACCTTGCTTTTGTAATACCCGCCCCGGGGTTTGGGTTTATCCGCCGTACCGGTCTTGCCGCCCACCGCATATCCCGGCACTTCGCCAAAGCTGGCGGTGCCTTCGGTAACCACTTTGCGCAGCATCACCCGCGATTGCGCCGCCGCTTGGGCTGACAGAACCCGGGGGCCATATTGCGGGCCGCTCTGTTTCAGGATTGTTGGGCTGACATAATGCCCGCCATTGGCAATCGCGGCATATCCGGCGGCCAGATGCATCGGGCTGACGGACAGGCCATGCCCATATGAGATTGTCATGGCGCTCAGTTCTGACCAGTTCTTGGGCAACAATGGCTGCCCGCCCGATGCTTCGACAATTTCAAACGGAGTCGGGTCAAACATGCCCAAAGCACCTAAAAAGGCCTTTTGCCGTTTTGCCCCAATCTGCTGGGCCAGCCGGGCAGTGCCGATATTGCTGGATTTGACGATAATCTTGGTCAGAGACAATTCCCGCCCGTAATTGTGGAAATCCTTGATGCTGAACTTGCCCCAGCGCAGCGGGCCGCGGATGTCGATCATCGTATCAGGGTTGGTCAGCCCCAGGTCCATCGACAAAGCGGCGGTGAAAATCTTGAAGGTCGAGCCAAGTTCGTACACCCCCTGAACGGATCGGTTGAACAGTGGGCTATCGCTGGCGTCGCCCTCGGCTGGCGGGCGGGGCCGGTTGTTGGGGTCAAAATCGGGCAGGCTGACCACCGAGATCACCTCGCCGGTGTGCACATCCATCAGGATCGATGTGGCCCCTTTGGCGTTCATCAATTTCATGCCGCCATAAAGCACGCGTTCCGCCGCCGCCTGCACCGTCAAATCCAGCGACAATTGCAGTGGCTTGGTGCCGTTGGCCGGGTCGCGCAGATAGCCGTCAAACTGCTTTTCGACGCCGGCCACACCAATCACCTCGGCGGCACTGACGCCCTCTTTGCCAAAAGACGCGCCGCCCATCACATGCGCGGCCAGATGGCCGTTGGGGTAAAGCCGCATTTCGCGCGGGCCAAACAGCAAGCCGGGATCGCCCAGATCGTGCACTGCCTGTTTCTGTTCCGGGCTGATCTTTTTCTTGACCCAGACAAATTTCCGCTTGCCGGTGAAATCCTTTAGCAACCGGGCCTCGTCCAGATCGGGGAAAATCGCCACCAGACCTTTGGCGGCAACGGCCGGGTCAATCAACTGCGGTGGCTGGGCATAAAGCGAATGCGTTTCGAAATTGGTTGCCAGAATGCGCCCTTGCCGGTCAACAATATCAGCCCGTTGCGCCGCAATTGCCGCGCCGGGAGCGCTGGCCAATGGTTCCATCGGCTTGGACGTGGCCATCATGCCCATCCGCGCGCCAATCACCGTAAAGGCGCAGAAGAAGAATACCCCAAGCACCAAAAGACGCCCTTCGGCGCGGACCCGGGCACGATCCTGCATTTCCTCGTGGCGACGGCCGATGTTTTCCCGCTCGATCACGTCAGGGTTTTCACCCTTGTCGCGGGCAGGAAGGATGCGGGCCAGCGGGCGAATGGGGGTGCGGATCATGGAAATGTCCCTTTGATCGGGGCATTGCCAGATCCGTTAGTGGGATCATTCATGGTCGAGACATCAACCGGGTTCAGGACGGGCAAGGGCTGTGCCGGCGGATAAGACACCTGATCCACCCGGCCAAACTGGGTGGCGCGCAGGGGCAACAGGCCCAGCCGGTCAAAGTTGATTTCAGTCAGTTCCAGCAAGCGACCGGGGCGGTTCAGATAGGCCCATTCCGCCTTCATCACCCCCAACCGCACTTGGGCGGAACCAATGTCGCGCTGCAATTTCTGGGTATCGTTTAGCACTTGCTGGGTCGCATAGTTTTCGCGGTACGCCCAGAAAGCCAGACCAAAGACCGCCAAGGCGGCAAGCACATACGCCACACCTTTCATGACATATTTTCCTTTAGCTGCGGCGTTGCGATGGTGCGCGCGTCGATTGCGCCAGCCGGGGCATCGGTGCGCACCGCCACCCGCAACCGGGCCGAGCGCGAGCGTGGGTTTTCCGCCAGTTCCTGATCATCCGGGCCGATGGATTTGCGCGATTTCAGGGTGAATTGCGGCGCGACAATTTCGGTTTCCGGCGCATATCGGTTGGCACGCCCCGCCTGCCCGGCCCGGGCCTGCAAAAAGCGTTTGACCATCCGGTCCTCGACCGAATGAAAACTGACGACAGCTAGGTAACCGCCGGGTTTCAATGCCCGCTCAGCCGCCATAAGCCCTTGATACAGCTCTTCATATTCTGCGTTCACTGCAATGCGCAGCGCTTGAAAGCTGCGAGTGGCGGGATGCGATTGCCCCGGCTTGGCGCGCGGCAAACAGCCCTCAACAATCGACGCCATCTTAAGCGTTGTGGCGATCGGCGCCTCGGCCCGGGCGCGCAGGATGGCGCTGGCGATGCGGCGGCTGGCGCGTTCTTCGCCGTAGTGATACAAAATGTCGGCCAAGGCAGATTCAGACGCGGTATTCACCAGATCAGCCGCCGTCGGGCCCGATTGCGACATGCGCATGTCTAACGGGCCGTTTCTCATAAAGGAAAAGCCGCGCTCGGCCTGGTCGATCTGCATCGACGACACGCCCAAGTCCAGCACCACCCCGTCAAGGTCGCTGGCATATTCATCCAATTTGGAAAACACGCCCAGCTGCATCACCAGCCGGTCGCCATACTGCCCCGCCCAGGCCGCCGCCATTTCGAACGCGGCCGGGTCGCGATCAACCGCAATCACCTTGTCGGCACCGGCCTCAAAAAGCCCGCGCGTATAGCCACCAGCGCCAAATGTTCCATCCAGCCATGTGCCATGCACCGGCGCGACGGCCGCCAGAAGCGGGCGCAACAGAACCGGAATGTGGGGATCAGCACCATCAGGACGGGCCGCAGCAGCCATGCCGTTCATGCGCCCCCTACGCCGTCAAGAAGCGACAGGGGGTCAAAACCATCCGGCTGATCGGACAGATAGTCCTCGATCTCGGCGGTTTCTTCGGCGCGATAGGTGGCGGCGTTCCAGATTTCAAAGTAATCGCCCATCGCCACCATGGTGGCGTCCCCGTCCAGATCAATCTGGGCGCGGCGATCCTTGGGTAGAACGATGCGCCCGTCGCGGTCAACTTCGGTTTCCCAGGATTTACCCAGGATCATCCGACTGGCCTGTTTGCGCTTTAGCGATCCGCGCGGCAGGGCGCGAATGCCGGCCTCGATCTCGGCCATATCTTCTATAGTATAGGCGTGCAGGCAGTTTTTAAGGTGGGGTCCATAAAGGACAACCATGCGGGGCGTGCTGCGGTTTTCAGGATATTAGGGATCACCGGATTCAAGCACACGGCGAAAATCAGCAGGGATCGACATCCGACCCTTACCGTCAACCTTTTGGTTGAACTCGCCTCTGAAACTCAGACCCACGTTTTGTCCCGTCCCTGCCCTTTTGCGCCCCCGCGCTGTGAATTCGCCCCCCTGAAAATGGAAAAACGGCGGGTTGATCTGCTGCCACTGATCAACCCGCCGCTCTGTCCCGCTATGCGGGGGTGTCCGACTGCGCACGCCACCTGGGGGGATGTCTGCTCGCTCGCGCGCCGGATCTCTTGGTCTGATGAAACCGAAGGCCTGTATGAAACCTTGTTATTATGGTCGCGGGGTCGTTTGGTGCCCCTGTGTCCTCGTCCTCATCCGATGCACTAGGGATGCCATGGGAATTCATGGAAATCAACAAATTTGTTTGGGTTTTAACCGAAAATGGCGGGATACCGACGGGAGCCGCTTGTGATTCCGCGGGGATACGTGCGTAGATTTCAGCCTCCCTAGCGGAACGGTGAAAATTGGACACAACATATAGCGTAAATCTGGCCAATGCCGATTATTCCCATGAATTCCCAAAATTGACAAGAAACTTTGCGCACGCCCCTTGTGTTCTTGCTTTGTCTCCCTTCGCCCTCGCCGAATCAACCTCGAATCCCAAGTAAAACTAACTATTGATTCGGTTTTAGTGGGCAAAATCGGGGTCAGCACGACAGGACACGCCTTATGTCCCATAAATTCCCAAACCCCAAAAGCATCCACGAACTCTGTCCCGAACCAAACTCACAGACCAAGTGTAGGAACAGAAACATAATCCGGACTCTTAAGGGAGACTCACCGGCCCCCCGGCTCGATCACGCCGCTAGGGACAGATGCAGACCCGCCCCGAATTTCAAACCTGCCCGATTTCGCATCAGTTGATGGCGGCAGTGCCTACGCCTTCCGCAAAATCGCCAAATTGATATAAATTGGATGTAGCTTACCCATGCAATTGCTGCATAGCAGCATTGTTCTGATGGCTATTGTGCAGTTGCAGCAATTACCTATCTTGGTGGCAAGCAACACCGCAGATAGCGGCAACACATTATAATAAAGGGTCACGAACATGGCCGCTTCGATGCACATCACAGCCCCTCGGGGAATTCTGCTCAGCCAGTTGGCTGCATCCGTTCAAGCCCTGCGCGAACGTATCGCGAAGCGGCAGAACTTTCAGCGCACAGTGCGGGAATTGTCCGCGCTGAGCCCCCGTGAACTGGCTGATTGTGGCCTGAACCGGTCCACCCTGCGCAACGCCGCATACGAGGCCGTTTACCTACAGCAGCGTTAAGCGGCTGACATAAGTTTTTCGAATCTGGCCACTTTCCTCCCAGAATGGCCGGGTCTTGGCGGCGGCATCACCTCCCTGATGCCGTCGCACCTAATACTGGCCCCAAAAGGCCGGAACGAGATGCATCAGGGCAATATCCTCCTCCCTTTGTCCGGGTGCGACTTGAGGCGGCGGCATCACCTCCCTGATGCCGCCGTTTTTCGTTCCAAATTGTGGGTGCGATCAGAACGGGATATCGTCGCTGGCGGACACGTATTGCGCCACGATCTTTTTCACCCCGGCCTTTTCAAACGCGATCTCCAGCTTGTCGCCTTCGATGCCGGTAATCGCGCCATAACCGAACTTTTGGTGAAACACCCGGTCGCCCAAGGTAAAGCTGGAAACAGCGCTTAGGTCGATCACCGTATTGCGGGTCTCGCGGGGCTGGCCCATGCCGCGCTGGCCGGACCGCGCCTGCAGGCGTTTCCAGCCGGGGGAATTATAGACATTGGCCTCGGCCACTTTGGCCTCGATGCCGCCGGAATGGCCCGGTCTGCCCTGCCCGCTTTGCTGGCCGGACATGCCCGCCGCACCAAAACTGCCGCCATACAGGCCCGGCGGGGTCAGCACATCAACGTTTTCTTCGGGCAGTTCGTCGATAAACCGCGATGGCAGTGCATTTTGCCATTGGCCAAATATCCGCCGATTCGCGGCAAAGGAGATGGTACAGATTTCTTCGGCCCGGGTGATGCCTACATAGGCCAGGCGGCGTTCTTCTTCGAGGCCTTTGATACCGGATTCGTCCATGCTGCGCTGTGACGGGAACAGCCCATCTTCCCAGCCCGGCAGGAATACGACGGGAAATTCCAGCCCTTTGGCAGCATGCAGCGTCATGATCGACACTTTTTGGTCTTCGTCGCCGCTGGCATTGTCCATGATCAGGCTGACATGTTCCAAAAACCCTTGCAGGTTTTCGAAACTTTCCAGCGCCTTGACCAGTTCTTTCAGATTTTCCAGCCGCCCCGGGGCCTCGGGCGTTTTGTCGTTCTGCCAGTGGGTGGTGTAACCGGATTCGTCCAAGATGATTTCCGCCAGCTCCATATGTGATATCTCTGGCGAGCCATGTTCAAAGCGCTCAGCAGCGGCCCCGTCGCCCTCGATCACCTCATCTTCGGCAACGACGCGCCTTACCGGGCCAATTGACAAGGCTCTCCAGCGGGCAATCCCGTCGACCAGTTTGGCCAGTTCGCTGGCGCCTTTGCCCTTGATCAGACCTGATTCGACCGCCAACCGTGCGCCTTCCATCAAGGACACACCGTTTTCGCGCGCGGTGATCTGGATGGTTTGTTGCGCCTTGTCGCCAAGGCCGCGTTTGGGGGTGTTGACGATGCGTTCAAAGGCCAGATCGTCTTCGGGCGTGGTGACGATGCGGAAATAAGCCATCGCATCGCGGATTTCCATGCGTTCATAGAACCGGGGGCCGCCGATCACCCGGTACGGCAGGCCGATGGTTAGAAACCGGTCTTCAAAGGCGCGCATCTGGTGACTGGCGCGGACCAGGATAGCCATGTCATCCAGCCCGAATTTGCGCAGGCCTCTTTTGCCTGACTGCATCGATTCGGCTTCTTCGCCGATCCAACGCGCCTCTTCCTCGCCGTCCCAATGGCCGATCAAGCGAAGCTTTTCGCCCTCGGTCGTCTCGGTCCACAAGGTTTTGCCCAGGCGGCCTTCGTTCCCGGCAATCACGCCGGACGCGGCGGCCAGGATATGCGGGGTGGAGCGGTAATTTTGTTCCAGACGCACCACGTGGGCGCCGGGAAAGTCCTTTTCAAAGCGCAGGATGTTGCCGACTTCGGCGCCGCGCCAGCCATAGATCGACTGGTCGTCATCGCCGACACAGCAGATATTCTTGTGACCCGACGCCAGTAGGCGCAGCCACAGGTATTGGGCGACATTGGTATCTTGGTATTCGTCCACCAGAATGAAGCGGAACCAGCGTTGGTATTGGGACAGCACGTCGGGGTGGGTTTGGAAAATCGTCACCACATGCAACAGCAGGTCGCCGAAATCTGTGGCGTTCAGCTCTTTCAGGCGGCGCTGGTATTGCGCGTAGAGGTCCACGCCTTTGTGGTTATAGGCCCCGGCATCGGCAGTGGGCACTTTATCGGGGGTGAAGGCGCGGTTTTTCCAGCTGTCGATGATCCCGGCCAATTGACGCGCGGGCCAGCGTTTGTCGTCGATATTGGCTGCAGAGACCAGTTGTTTCAGCAGGCGCAGCTGATCATCCGTGTCCAGAATGGTGAAATTTGACTTTAGCCCTACTAATTCCGCATGGCGGCGCAGCAATTTGACACAGATTGCATGGAAGGTGCCCAGCCACGGCATGCCCTCGATTGATTGGCCCAGCATCGCGCCGACGCGATTTTTCATCTCGCGTGCGGCCTTGTTGGTAAAGGTCACGGCCAGGATCTCGTTGGGCCGCGCGTTGCCAGTGTTCAGCAGATGCACGATGCGTGCGGTAAGCGCGCGGGTTTTGCCGGTGCCGGCCCCGGCGAGCATCAGCACCGGGCCATTGATGACCTCTACCGCCTCGCGTTGGGCCGGGTTCAACCCGTCAAGATAGGGCATCGGGCGCGCGGCCATGGCGCGGGCCGACAGCGAAGCGCCCTCGAAGGCATCCATTTCGTCAAAACTGCTCATGGGGGTGGAACCTAGTGCATTGTTACGGGTTCGGAAAGGGACGTTCGCATTCTGTTCTACAGTTTTCTCTAAAAGAAAGGTGCGCAGAATGCACACCTTACGAAGGGATGGACAAAGGGGCAAAGACAGCGGCAAAAATACGATATGGATTTACACAGCAGCTTTCCCGGGATCATCGACCTGAAAGGACGGGCGCAAAAGCGCTTGCCGAAATTTGTCTGGGAATATCTGGACAGCGGCACTGGGGTTGAGGCCACCAAGGCGCGCAATCGTGCGGCGTTGGATCGGGTGGGGTTTGCGCCGTCTATCCTGCATGGGTTGATCGAACCTGATCTAAGCACGCGGTTTCTGGGGCAGGAGTATCCCTTGCCCCTTGGCGTGGCGCCGATTGGCATGTCTGGGTTGATCTGGCCCGGGGCGGAACGGCATCTGGCGCGGTCTGCGTCTGTGGCGGGGATCCCTTATGCGATGTCGACTGTGGCCAGCCAATCGCCCGAAGATATCGCGCCACATCTGGGGGAACACGCGTGGTTTCAGCTGTATCCGCCGAAAAAGCCCGAGATTCGGCTGGATTTGCTGGAGCGTGCTCGGGGGGCCGGGTTTACCACGCTGGTATTGACGGTGGATGTGCCTGTGGCCTCGCGTCGAGAACGCCAGACGCGATCCGGACTGACGCAGCCGCCGAAACTGACGCCGCGCCTTTTGGCGCAGATTGCGATGCGCCCGGCCTGGGCGATGGCGACGGCGCGGGCCGGGATGCCACGGATGCGAACGTTGGACAAATATGTCGATGGCCAGTCGAACCTGCCGCCAACGGCGCACATCGGCTATATCCTGCGCACCTCTCCTGATCTGGAGTATGTACGCTGGTTGCGCGACCACTGGCAGGGCGCGTTTATCATCAAAGGGGTGATGCGGGCGCAGGATGCGGACGTGTTGCAAGAGATTGGCGTGGATGCTTTGTGGGTGTCCAACCATGCCGGGCGGCAATTTGACGGCGCGCCCGCCACGATCGAGGTTTTGCCAGAGATTCGCGCCGCAACCCAGCTGCCGCTGATCTTTGACAGCGGGGTCGAAGGGGGCCTGGACGTGTTGCGTGCATTGGCGCTGGGGGCAGATTTTGTAATGTTGGGGCGGGCGTTTCATTTTGCCTTGGCGGCGTTGGGCGCGGCGGGCCCGGCGCATTTGATCGACATTCTGGCACAGGATATGGTTGCCAATATGGGACAGATGGGGGCAAAGACGTTGCGTGATCTGCCTGCACCCTTTGCCCTGGACCACCTGCCCTAAGCGGGTGTGACGCGTCTAGCGGCACCGGATTGCGAGCGCTATCATTGCTGCAGTGCAGAAATTATTGTGTACTCGGTTCGTAAAATGGTTACAAAAACGGCATCTCTGCCTGAACCCCGAGGCCCAAATGACCGACTTTAAGAAAATCCTGATTGCCAACCGTGGTGAAATTGCCATTCGCATCATGCGCGCCGCCAATGAGATGGGCAAAAAGACCGTCGCGGTGTTTGCCGAAGAGGACAAGCTGGGCCTGCACCGGTTCAAGGCAGACGAGGCCTATCGCATTGGCAAAGGGTTGGGGCCGGTTGCGGCCTATCTGAGCATTGACGAGATGATCCGCGTGGCCCGCGAATGCGGCGCGGATGCGATCCATCCCGGCTATGGGTTGCTGTCGGAGAACCCCGATTTCGTCGATGCTTGCGTCACCGCTGGCATCGCTTTTATCGGCCCCAAGGCGGAAACCATGCGGGCCCTGGGCGACAAGGCCAGCGCGCGTCAGGTAGCAATTGCCGCCGGGGTTCCGGTTATTCCGGCCACCGTTGTTCTGGGCGACGATATGGATTTGATCCGCACCCAGGCGGCGGAGGTTGGCTATCCCCTGATGCTAAAGGCCTCCTGGGGTGGCGGCGGGCGTGGGATGCGCCCGATTGAGGTTGAAAGCGAGCTGGAAGAGAAAATTCTGGAAGGGCGACGCGAGGCCGAGGCG
>JBLINN010000148.1:0-10301 GCA_047639325.1 Paracoccaceae bacterium
GGACAGGTTTTGCAGCAGTGGCGTTGCGTTGGCCAGGGGGCTGGTCAGCGCTTGGGTGGGCGCTGGCCCTGGTTGCGGCAGGGTTCTGCCTTGCCGGGGTTCGCGCCCATCACGTCGCTGATCCGGTCCTGACATGGCGTTATTACGGTCCAATTGAAGGGCGGGTTGTGGGGTTGGACCGCTCTGCATCCGATGCGGTCCGGGTCACGCTGGATAAGGTGGTGTTGCGCGACGTGGCGCCAACGCGCCGACCGGGCCGGGTACGCATTTCACTGCATGGCGACGGGGCGGTTTTGATACCGGGGCTGCGCATCATGACCACAGGACATCTGTCACCGCCTTCTGGCCCGGTTGAACCCGGAGGCTTTGATTTCCGCCGCCACGCCTGGTTTCAGGGGCTGGGCGCGATTGGTTATACCCGCAACCCGGTTTTAACGGTGGAATCGGCAGATCAGGGACAGGCGGGGCTGTGGGTTCTGTCGGTCCGGATGGCGATCTCGGCGCAGGTGCTGGCGGTGCTTAAGGGCGATGTCGGCGGGTTTGCCGCCGCTGTTACCACCGGGGATCGCAGTGCTGTGGGGCAGGGGGCGTTGCGGGCGTTGCGGGTCAGCAATCTGGCGCATCTTCTGGCCATATCCGGCCTGCATATGGGCCTGTTGGCGGGGTTTGTGTTTGCGGTGCTGCGGGTGCTGCTGGCCGCGATTCCGCCGTTAGCCCTGCGGATGCCCGGCAAAAAGATCGCCGCAGTGGGCGCATTGGCGGCAGCAGCGGGCTATCTGGCTCTGTCCGGCAGCAGTGTTTCGACAGAGCGCGCTTTTGTCATGGTTGCTGTCGCGCTGGGGGCGGTTCTGGTGGATCGCCGGGCGTTTTCCCTGCGCGCCGTGGCGATGGCGGCGGTAATCGTCCTGTGCCTGCGCCCCGAGGCCCTGCTAGGCCCGGGGTTTCAGATGTCCTTTGCCGCCACGGCTGCGCTGGTCGCGGTGTTTGGCTGGATGCGAGATGTCCAGTGGCGCCCCGGTCCCGATTGGTTAAGGCCGGTGTTCGGCGTGGTGATTTCGTCGGCGGTGGCCGGGGGGGCGACGGCCCCGGTGGCCGCGGCGCATTTCAATATGGTGTCGCATTACGGGCTGCTGGCCAATCTTCTGTCTGTGCCGTTGATGGGGGTTCTGGTGATCCCCGCCGCCGTGCTGGCAGCCTGTCTTGCGCCCTTCGGGCTTGCCGCCTGGGGATTGTTCCTGATGGGGCTGGGCCTGCGCTGGATATTGGGCGTGGCGCATTGGGTGTCGGGGTTGGACGGCGCGCAGGGCCATGTTGTTGGCCCCGGCCCCTGGGTGCTGCCTGTGTTGGCCCTTGGGTCGCTGTGGCTGATCCTGTGGCAAGGGCGGGGCCGGTGGGCCGGAGTGGTCCCAATGGTTGTCGCCTTTACTCTTTGGTCAGATGTAGAACGCCCGGCCATTCTGGTGGCGGACACCGGCACCTTGGTCGGAGTGATGACCGAGACGGGCCGCGCCCTCAGCAAGCCGCGCGGCGGTGGGTTCATCGCGTCGATCTGGCTGGAAAACGATGGCGATGGCGTGGATCAGCCAACCGCCGCCGCCCGCTGGCCCGCCGAGGACGGGCGTGTGCGCCACTTGCAGGCAGGCGACACACGTATTGTCCATGTGCAAGGCAAACGCGCCGCTGCGGGGTATGACAATTGCGCATCCGGTCTGGTGGTCATCGCCTCGGTGCCGCTGGCACTGACCGGACCTTGCGAGGTTTTTGATCCAAAGCGATTGCGGCACACTGGCAGCCTGGCGATTTCCGACAAAGGCATCATCACCGCCCGCGCCCGATCCGGGCAGCGTTTGTGGAACACGCCGCCCCGCCCACGCCGTTAGTAAGTGCGGATCAGCCCAACCAGTTTTCCCTGAACCTTGACCTTGTCAGCTGGAAAGACACGGGTTTCATAGGCCGGGTTTGCCGCCTCAAGCGCGATGGCGTTGCCCTTGCGCATAAAGCGTTTCAGCGTGGCTTCGTGATCCTCGATCAGGGCGACGACGATATCGCCGGTTTCAGCCACCGACGTCTCGCGGATCACCACAACGTCGCCGTCATTGATTCCGGCGTCGATCATCGAATCGCCCTTTACTTCAAGCGCGTAATGCTCGCCCGCACCAGAGATCATCTGACCCGGAACGGCCACCTGATGCGACACCTGGCTGATCGCCTCGATCGGCACACCAGCGGCAATCCGGCCCATCAACGGCAGATCCACCGCGTCAACAGTCACAGGATCACTGTTGGCAGGGCGCGCGCCACTGGGCCGGTCGCCATCAATTACACGGGGCACAAACCCCGGCCCCGGCTCTCCGCCCAAACTTTCGGGTAGGCGCACGATTTCGATGGCGCGTGCCCGGTGCGGCAGGCGCCGGATAAAGCCACGCTCTTCCAGTGCGGTGATCAACCGGTGAATGCCCGATTTACTGCGCAGGTTCAGTGCGACCTTCATTTCGTCAAAACTGGGTGGGACGCCGTCCTTCTGGACGCGTTTCTGGATAAATCCCAGCAAATCCAATTGCTTCTTTGTTAACATCGCTCACACCTTCAAGTTCTGCGTTTACGTTTGTTCTACGCATGTTCTTGTTTTGTGTCAACTCAGTCGCGCATGTTCTTTAGATCGCCAGATAGTCCACATCCGCACCAGCCTGCCGGGCGTGGTCCTTGGCGGGGCGCACAACCAGCACGTTTGCCTGCGCCAGAACCGTTAACAGTGAGCTGTCCTGATCGTCGAAAACCGTGATCTGTCCGTTTTCCAGTTGCCCACGCATATAATGGGCGCGTGGGCCATTGGCCGTCAGACCATGGGCCAGCGGGGCGCTTCGCAAGGGCGGCACGTCGGTGCCCAAGCCCAACATCGCCAGCACCATCGGGGCGATGAAGATATAGCCGCAGACCATCGCCGACACCGGATTTCCAGGCAAGCCAACCATCGCCGCATTGCCCAATCGCCCGGCCATCAGCGGTTTTCCGGGGCGCATCAGCACTTTGTAGAACGACCGGTCTAGGCCGAGTTCCGCCGCCACCCGCTCCACCAGATCATGATCGCCAACCGAGGCCCCGCCGATAGTCACCACCAGATCGGCGCCCTTGGCCAGATCAAACGCCGTCGTCAGCGATGACACGGAATCGCGGGCAATCGGCAGCATGCGCACATCGGCGCCGATGCCCTCTAGCAGGGCTTTCAGGCCAAAAGTGTTGGACACGATGATCTGATCCGGGCCAGGTGTTTCCCCCGGCATCACCAATTCGTCGCCGTTTGAGATCAGCGCGATCACCGGTTTGCGGGTCACCGAGACGCGCGGGATATTCATCGCCGCCAGCAGGGCCACATCTTTGGCGTGCAGCAAGCGGGGGGCGCTAACGGTGGTGCCAGCGCGGAAATCAATGCCCAGCGGGCGGATATTATCCTTGGGGCTGGGGTGTTCGATGATGGTGATCAGATCGCCTTTGCGGCTGATATCTTCCTGAATAACAACAAAATCTGCGCCATCCGGCACCGGTGCACCGGTAAAAATCCGCACCGCTTGTCCCGCGCCAACGCGGCCCGCAAACCGGCGCCCGGCTGCGGCCTCGCCGATCACCTTGAACAAAGCGTGTTGTTCCACCTCGGCGGCGTTCATCGCATAGCCATCCATCGAGGCGGCGGCAAAGGGCGGTTGATCGCGTTGCGCCACTGCATCCTCGCATAGCACCCGACCGGCGGCTTGTGACAGCGGCACCTGTTCGCCTGGCATTGGGGCGATCAGGTCGAATAACAGCGCGCGCGCTTGGGAAACGGTGATCATGGCGCTTCGTAACGCCCTGATTTGCCGCCATCTTTCAAAACAACCCGGATACCGCCGATCTGCATCGCCTTATCCACGGCCTTGGCCATGTCGTAAACCGTCAGCGCGGCGGTGCTGACAGCGGTCAGCGCCTCCATCTCAATCCCGGTCTGGCCGGTGGTCTTGACGGTGGCGGCGATCTGCACGCCGGGCAGGTCGGGATCAAGCGTCAGATCCACGGCCACTTTTGTGATAGGCAGTGGGTGGCACAGCGGGATCAGGTCCGAGGTTTTCTTGGCCCCCATGATGCCAGCCAGCCGGGCCACCCCCAAAACATCGCCCTTTTTGGCGCGGCCTTGTGAAATGATATCAAAGGTTTCCTGCGCCATCTTAATGTGACCTTCGGCGGTGGCGACGCGGGATGTGATGGCTTTGTCAGAGACATCAACCATATGGGCATCGCCCTGTGCATCGAAATGAGTAAGAGGCATTACATCGCCCCCGGAACCAAAGGATCGGCCAGCAAGGCCCGTGTTGCTGCCGCCACATCGGGATGCCGCATCAGGCTTTCGCCGACCAGAAAACTACGCGCGCCATACCGGGCGAGATCGGCCAGATCAGCCGGTGTGTTCAGCCCGCTTTCGCTGACGATCATACATTCCGCCGGGACCAGTTTTGAGAGTTTGCGAGTGGTGTCCAGCGAGGTTTCAAAGGTCTTCAGATCGCGATTATTGAGGCCGATCAGCGGGCTTTTCAGCGCGGCAGCCCGTTCCAGTTCTGCTGCGTCATGCACCTCGATCAATGCATCCATGCCCCAGTGAATCGCGGCCTGTTCTAGCTCTGACGCTTGGGCGTCACTGACCGAGGCCATGATGATCAGGATGCAATCGGCCCCCAGCGCCCGGGCCTCGGCCACCTGATAGGGGTCATACATGAAATCCTTGCGCAAAACTGGCAGATTACAGGCGGCACGCGCCTGAGGCAGATATTCCTTGGCCCCCTGAAAGCTGGGCGTGTCGGTCAGGACAGACAGGCAGGTGGCGCCGCCCGCCTCGTAGGCCTGAGCCAGCGCGGCTGGGTCAAAATCAGGGCGGATCAACCCTTTGGATGGGCTGGCCTTTTTGATTTCGCCAATCAAGCCATAGCCGCCATGATTGGCGATGCGCAGCGCGTCGGCAAAGGGGCGGACCGGGGGCGCGCTGCGGGCCTGTGCTTCGACCCGGTCCAGTGGCATCGCGGCCTTGTCGGCGGCGATCTCTTCCAGTTTATAGGCTTTGATCTTGTCCAGAATTGTCTCGCTCATGCGGGGGTCCCTTGTGTGATATGGGCCAATGCGGTGATCTTGTTGCGCGCGGCACCGCTGTCGATGCTGTGCGCTGCCATCTCCACTCCGGTGCGCAGGTCAGCGGCGGCATCAGCCACCACCAGGGCTGCGGCGGCGTTCAGCAGCACCGCGTCGCGATAGGCCGAGGGCACGCCATCCAGCAGCGCGCGGAACGCCACGGCGTTGTCTTGTGGTGTGCCGCCCAGGATATCCTCGAACGGGTGCACCGGCAGGCCAGCATCTTCGGGGTGCAGTTCCGCCTCTTTGATCTGCCCGTCTTCCAGTGCCGCGACCCAGCTGACCCCGGCAATCGTCAGCTCGTCCGTGCCATCCGAGCCATGCACCAGCCAAGCGCGCTCGGACCCCAAGGTCATCAGGGTTTCGGCCATTGGGCGGATCAACTCGCGGGAAAAGGCGCCCGTAAGCTGGCGTTTGACCCCGGCGGGGTTGGTCAGGGGACCAAGGATGTTGAAGATTGTGCGGGTGCCCAGTTCTGTCCGCGTGGGCATCACATGGGCAATTGCCGGGTGATGCATGGGCGCCATCATAAAGCCGATCCCGGCTTCTTTCAGCGCCTTTTCAACCACTTTCGGGCCAACCATCACGTTGATCCCCATCTGCCCCAGCGCATCCGCCGCCCCGGACTTTGATGACAGGTTGCGGTTGCCATGCTTGGCGACCACTACACCCGCGCCCGCTACCACAAAGGCGGTGGCGGTAGAGATGTTCAGCGTACCCTTGCCGTCGCCACCGGTGCCAACAATGTCCATTGCCCCCTCTGGGGCCACAACAGCGTTGCATTTGGCGCGCATCACGGCGGCGGCGGCGGCAAATTCGTCCACGGTTTCGCCACGGGTGCGCAGGGCCATCAACAAGCCCCCGATCTGGCTGGGCGTGGCCTCGCCTTCAAACAGAATGGCAAAGGCCGCCTCGGCCTCGGTACGGGTCAGGGGGCGTTCGGCGGCGGCGCCGATCAGCAGTTTCAGCGCGTCACTCATGCGGGGACTTTCATCGTGGCCAGGAAGTTTTGTAACAAGGCGTGGCCGTGCTCCGAGGCGATGGATTCCGGGTGGAACTGCACGCCATGTATTGGCAGGTCACGATGTTGCAGGCCCATGATGGTGCCATCTTCTAGCGCGGCGGTAACCTCCAGACAATCCGGCAGGCTGTCGCGGTCAACCACCAGCGAATGATAGCGCGTTGCCTCAAACGGTGACGGCAGTCCGGCAAAAAGCCCGGTACCTGTGTGATGCATCTGCCCGATCTTGCCATGCACAATTTCGTGGCAGCGCACAACCTTGCCACCAAAGGCCTGCCCGATAGTCTGATGCCCCAGACAAACCCCCATCAAGGGCGTGCCGGTTTCGGCGGCTGCGGCGGTCAGCGCCAGACAAATGCCAGCCTGATCGGGGTCGCACGGCCCGGGCGACAGCAATATTCCGGCGGGGTTCATCGCCATCGCCTGTTGCACGTCCAGCGCATCATTGCGGCGTATCACCACATCTGCGCCCAACTCACCCAGATAATGCACCAGATTATAGGTGAAGCTGTCATAATTGTCGATCAGTAGCAGCATGAAGCGTATGGCTCGATAAGGGGCTGGCGGCAAATGGCCGGGCAGCACTATAATGGTCGCGACATACATGTTCAGAGGTCCGGGGCAGCGTCAAGGGCGCAAGCTGTGGATATCGGGCCTGCCAGCAACGCCGCTTAGACGGCGGGGGTCGGGTTCGGGCAGATAAAAGGGGCGAGGCGAAAGATGCGCGGGTTTTTCGGTGGATTGATCTTGGGGCTGATCGTTGTGGTCGGCGGAATTGCAGCGCTGACGCTGATGAACCCGATAGGACGGCGGCCAGATGTTTCGGCGACGGCGCCGCAATCGGGTGACAGCGCAACAGACGGGGGCGCCGAGACGGGCGTGGCCCCTGCGGGAACCGACGCCGATCTGGTTGAACTGGCGCCAACCGCCCCGGGGGCAGATAGTGCCGCTCCGGGCGATCTAAGCTCGCTTGATGCCGCAGATACCCAGCCATCGGACAAACCCAGGGTTGGGGATGCGTCTGGTGCATTGTCCGGACCGGGCGAGGCACCGCAGACCGGTAGCATTGCTGTTGGCAGTGATGTGCCAGTGTCCCCGGGCAGTGCCACAAATGCTCCCGACGCACCTTTTGCCGAATTGCAGCCGTCGATTGCCAGCGATCCGGCGCAGCCTTCGGTGCCCGATATCTCACAAACCGGATCAGGTTTTGGCGCGACCCCACCGCAAGAGGACGCATCGCCGGTCATCGCCTCGGCTGCGGATCCGGCGCGTATTCTGGGTGGTCAGGTCGCAGCCGTCGGCGAACCCGGCACCGAAACCGCGCCTGATCCGTCTACACAAACGGCCACGGCGCCAACCCCTGACACCACGGGGTCGGGGGTATTGGTGGCCCCCTTAACCGATTCCGGATCAGACCCCGCCGCCGTTCCGGTGCCAGAAGTTGTCGCAACAGCCCCTCAGGTGGCCACACTGCCACAGGCAGGCAGCGACACCGAAATCTTGCGCCCAACCATCGGTAAACCCGTGGTGCCGTTGACCCAACGCAATGTCCAAGCTGTCGAAGCCACACCAGAAGCAGACGTGCCAACCGGTCCGGCGATAGAGGTTTTTGCCGCAGAGTTCGAGAACCCGGAAGGTCGCCCGATGATGGCCATCGTGCTGATTGACGATGCATCAGCGGTGGGTGTCGAGGCATTACA
Organism: Paracoccaceae bacterium; assembly: GCA_047639325.1. Classification (GTDB taxonomy): domain Bacteria; phylum Pseudomonadota; class Alphaproteobacteria; order Rhodobacterales; family Rhodobacteraceae; genus NVQY01. The sequence continues at coordinate 7,870 of JBLINN010000148.1, forward strand.
GGATTTCCCTTATCCGCTGACCTTTGCGGTTGACCCATCCGCACCCGATGCCGCCGCCAAGATGGCCCGGCACCGTGCCGCCGGGTTCGAGGTGGTGGCGCTGACCGATCTGCCCGCAACCGCCACCGCGCAAGACGCCGAGGTGACATTGTCGGTCTGGCTGGCGACTCTGCCCGAAGTGGTGGCCGTGCTAGAGGGCACCGGGTCTGGTATTCAGGGCAACCGGGGGCTGTCAGGTCAGGTGACCGATATCGCGTCTGCTTCCGGTTTGGGGCTGATCACGCAAGCCAACGGGCTGAACACGGTGCAGAAATTGGCCGCGCGTGATGGCGTGCCGTCGGCCATTGTGTTCCGGGATTTTGACGGGGCAGGGCAGAAACCTGCCGTGATGCGGCGGTTCCTGGATCAGGCGGCCTTTCGGGCCGGGCAACAAGGCGGGGTGATCATGCTGGGGCGGCTGCGGCCTGACACGATTTCAGCGCTGCTGTTGTGGGGATTGCAGGACCGGGCCAGTCGCGTCGCGCTGGCGCCAGTGTCGGCTGTGCTGTTGAACAGCCTGAAATAGGCATTTGCCCGGCAGTCCGGCAGTGCGCAAACGATCATTTAGACGGCGCATCACGTTCGGTCCTGACCCTAGCGGTTGCCGCCCCCGGTAAAGCGTGCGGCGTCAGCGGCGGCGCGGCGGATGGCGTTGGATTTGTGCACGGTTTCCTGATACTCGGCCTCGGGGTCGCTGTCATAGACCACGCCGCCCCCGGCCTGCACATACAGCTTTTGGTCCTGCACCACGGCAGTGCGCAGCGCGATACACATGTCCATGTCGCCGCCCGCACTGAAATAGCCGACACCGCCACCGTAGACGCCGCGCTTTTCCGGTTCTAATTCGTCAATGATCTGCATCGCGCGCACTTTGGGGGCACCTGACACGGTGCCAGCGGGCATGCCCGCAAAGAACGCATCCAGCGCGTCCTTGTCTTCGGCCAACTCGCCCACCACATTGGATACAATGTGCATCACGTGGCTGTAACGTTCGATAGTGAATTTCTCGGTCGGGCGCACGGTGCCGATCTTGGACACGCGCCCGGTGTCATTGCGCCCCAGATCCAGCAGCATCAAATGCTCGGCCAGTTCTTTCTGATCCGCCAGCAGATCAACCTCTAGCGCGCGATCCTCTTCCGGGGTCGCACCGCGGGGGCGGGTGCCGGCGATCGGGCGAATGGTGACTTCGCTGCCAAACACCCGCACCAGGATTTCCGGGCTGGCGCCGATCACCTGAAAGCCGCCAAAGTTGAAATAGAACATGAAGGGCGATGGATTAGTCCGCCGAAGCGAGCGATAGAGCGCAAAGGGCGGTTGGCGGAACTCCTGCGTCCAGCGTTGTGACGGCACAACCTGAAAGATGTCACCAGCCACGATATATTCCTTGGCCTTATCAACCGCGGATTTATAGGCCTCTGGGGTGAAGTTCGACACAGGGGTGGCGATTTCCACCGCTTCGCCCAGATCGCGGGTTTCGGCGGGCATGGCGCGTTCCAGATCACGCACCGCATCCATCACCCGTTCCGCCGCCTGCGCATAGGCCGCACGCGCCGTCTGGCCACCCGACACCCAGGCCGGAGATACCACCGTGACCTCGCCCTTGACCCCGTCCAGCACCGCCACCACCGACGGGCGCAGCATTAGTGCGTCGGGCAGGCCAAGTGGGTCGGGGTTCACATCCGGCAGATGTTCCACCAGCCGCACCATGTCATAGCCCAGATAGCCAAAAAGGCCGGCAGCGGCCTGTGGCAGGTCATGGGGCAGGGCGATGCGGCTTTCGCCGATCAGCGCCCGCAGATTGGCCATCGGGTCGCCGGTTTGCGCCACAAACCCGTCCGGGTCGAACCGGGCCGTCCGGTTCAGTGCCGATTCTGTACCATCACAACGCCAGATCAGATCCGGTTTGGTGCCGATGATCGAATAGCGCCCGCGCACCTCACCGCCGGTGACTGATTCCAGCATAAAGGCGTCTTTTTGCGCGCCGGTCAGCTTCAGCATCAGCGACACGGGCGTGTCCAGGTCGGCCGCAAGGCGGGTATAGACAATCTGATTTTCTCCGGCCTCGTAAGCGCGGGCAAAATCGTCAAAGTCGGGGGTCAGCGCCATGGGTGAGTGCCTTTACTGGAACCCGGCCTGCACCGCGTTCAGCGCCCGCTGGTCGATCACCGGTTTGGCACGCAATTGCGCATCCTGCAAAAAGGCCTGGAACAATGCCTGCGACAGCGACTGGTTCAGCTCTTGGCCAAAGGCGTTCTGCATGGCGGTCAGTTCCGGGGTTTGTTCGGGCGGCAATTCGTCGTCCAGCCGAACCAGAAACACCACGCCATCGCCGCCGATGATGCGCAATTCACCCTGTTCCATTTCAAACACCTGGTTCATGAAATCTGCCGGGG
>JBLINN010000149.1:0-10293 GCA_047639325.1 Paracoccaceae bacterium
GATCGAGCCAGAAAAACGCCCGTCTGGGAACCCCAACTCGGCCGCACGAGTCAATCCGCCGCACCAGGAACCGGCCAATCAGCCCGGGGTTTTGCCCCTGTTACCAAATTACCCCGTAACATTTTATTTTCAAAGTATTTTCTGAAAATCAATTTCCGGCAAGCTTTCGCCAGACCAGCAAATTGTCGCCCAAATTGTGGCGATTGAAAGGCCCGGGACGGGTTTGCAAACCCATGAATCACCCCGCGCCGCCGCCACAATTCACGGCGACCACTGCACCCTTTTTCCCCGGATGCGCGCGTGCACCGATGGCGGCGCTTTTGGCGGTCCCTTACGCCTATCAGTCGCCAGGGTCAGGATCCGATCCACAAACGACAATGCCCGGGCGGCCCCAAAAGGACCGCCCGGGCATCGTTTCACGTCGTGAAGTTGGAACCGCGCCTATTGCGTTGGCAAATAAACGGTCGCCTCAGGAATCTGCCACCCCATTTCGCGGTAATATCGCTCTGCACCGGGGTGCAAGCGGCCCGCAATCAGATCAAGCGCGTGCTCTTTGTTGATGGTGGACGGCATCCATTGGGCGGTTTCCTGGATTTCACCGATGTTTTCCCAGATCGCTTTGGTGACCTGATACACCACCTCTTCATCCACATGCATACCGGCGGAAAAATTCACGATGGCACCATGCGTGTCAATCGAGGTTTCGTTGACTTGGTTTTTCCTATAATCGCCAGCCTCAATTTTGTTGAACGTGCCGCCAACCGCCGGCCGCAGATCAAGTTTGCTTACGTCGACATTCAAAATCCGAATTTCCTTGGTCAAGGAAAACTGCTGAATGGCCGGGGACGGGACGTTTGTCGGCAATACGATCACGTCAATCTTGTCGTCCTGAAAGGCCTGGATCGCGGCGTCAAAGCCGTATTCCTGCACCTTCATATCTGTGGCCTCCAGCCCGGTAACCGCCTTGATGTTACGAAGCACAACCCCTTTTGCCGCGCCCCCCGGAGGGCCCGCAAAAACCGTCCTTCCACGCATATCTTCCAGCGTTTCAATGCCGCTATCTGCGCGGGTCACATAGTGATACGGCCCAATTTGATATGAAAAGATCATCCCAACTTCGGCTTCCAGCTCTGGCCCGTTGGTGAACTTCTTGTATGGCCCAATCTGATTGACCAGCAACCAGTTGATCGTCGGTGACCCAAACAGGAAATCGACGCTGCCGGTGGCGGCATCAATCATATGCTTGGTCGCGGCCCCGGTTGCGCGCACCTGAAAATCGACGTCATCAACGTGGTTATTCACCACTTTGGCAATCGCCGTGTTGACCACAAAGGGCGACATCCCCGGCGCAATTGACGTGACCTTGTAGATTTCAGCCGCCGCACCGCTGGCCATCAGACCGGCTGCAAACGTGGCGGCGGTGGCAAACCGCAGGCCTTTATTCAGGATATGGTTCATTGTTTTCCTCCATGTATGCTATGTTATTTTCGGTTGCAGAGATGGCATCAGGCGCGCAGAAAACAGCCCCGTGATCACCGCCAGTATCGTTGCCGGAACCCAAAGCACCGCCATCGGGAACAGGGCCGCGAAACCAATCACAAAGCGGATGGTTTTTTGCCCGATGCCAAGCTTGCCAAGGATCGGATCAGCGCCGCCAAGCGAAGTGCCAAACATCCAGATCACCACCAGCAAACGGATGATGGTAAAGCCCAGTTCGGACCAACTGAATTCGCCCGCAACCAGCAAAAGGGACGGCGAAAAGACAAACACATACGGCACCATCAGCCCGACAATCGAAATGCGCAGGGCGACAAAGGCGGTTTGCAGCGGGTTGCCGCCGGCAATCGGCGCGGCAATGTAACAGCCATACGCAATCGGCGGCACAATCGACGAATAGACCGCAAAATACAGCACAAACATATGTGCCGCCAACGGCAGCACACCGGCCTTGATAATCGCCGGCGCAATCATGATCGCGATGATCAGATAGGCCGGCAGGGTTGGCAGACCCATGCCCAGTATCAGCGCGCCAAACATCGCCATGATCAGCGCAAGGATCAGGTAACTGTCGCCAAAAGACGATATGGCAATGGCAAATCTGATCGCCACGCCGGTTTCGTTGACCACGGCCAGCACAATCCCGATCACCGCCACCGACAACATGATCTTGGCCGCCGAAATGCCACCCTCGGCCATGGCAATGCCGATCCGCTTTGGGTTGCGACGGAAATCCGGGTTCAGCAGCAGCCCCATGATCAGTGCCGTGATCGTGCCAACAAGCCCGGCCATTGCCGGGGATTTACCGCCGATGAATGTCAGCATCAGGGCGGCGATGGGCACAAACACCAGTGCGGAATTCAACCAGTCACGGGCGATCAGCTGCGGAATTTGATCCTTGGGAAGCGGTTGAATATCCAGCCGGATCGCCTCGGCGTAGACTTGGCTGAACAGGCCGATATATTTGAACAGCGCGGGCAGTGCTGCCGCTGCAATCACCATGACGTAGGGCATGCCAACCAGATCAGCCATCACAAACACCGCCGCCGCCATAATCGGCGGCGTCAACTGCCCCCCGGACGACGCCGCAGTTTCCACCGCCCCGGCAAAATTGGCCGAAAACCCCTGACGCTTGATCATCGGAATGGTGAAAACGCCGGTGCCCGCAATATTTGCCGCGACCGACCCACTCATCATGCCAAAAACCGCGCTGGCAACAATGGCCGCATGCGCCGCCCCGCCGCGCACCCGCCCCGTTGGCGCGGTCGAGATATAGATCAGACTTTCCCCGGCGCCGGTCCGCTCCAGCACCGCGCCGAAGATCAGGAAAATCAGCAAGTTATTGGCAACCAACCCCGTCGTACGGCCAAAAACACCATCAAAGGAATACCAGACGATCTGCATGAAATCGCGGATATTTACGCCAAAATGTTTGAAGACCGACGGCAGATACGGCCCCAAAAATGCAAAGGCCACAAACCCAAGGGCCATAATCACCAACGACCAGCCCCAGGATCGAAACGTCAGCAGAATAATCGTGGCTATCCCCGCCAACCCGGCGGCGATATTCATCGGCGTGGCCATGTAAAACCCGGTCCACAGCTCTTCCTTGACCTGAAAGAACCACCACCCCGACCAGAAAAAAGCAGCAATCAACAGCAGATCAATCGCCGCACCAGCCCATTTGAATTCGGCAAAACGGACGGTGCTGCTCAGCGGCATGGTCATGATCACGATGGCCGCGCTGATCGCCAGAACACCAAACCGCGCGGTCACCTCATCCAGCACCGCAAAGGCAATCACATAGATAATCGCCAGCGCAAACAGCCCCGCCGACAGATATCCCAGCTTTTCAACCAGACCTTTGGGGGCAGTCGCTATTTGCGGACCATCGTCACTTTAAATTACCCATTGTTGCGATGAGACCCTCGTTATAGCGGGTCACTTTCTGCAAAATCTGCATGAAAATTTCGCACTCTTCCCGGCTTAAATCGGACACAACTTTCTCGTTCCGCTCGGCTGTAAAGGCGATGACCTCGTCATGCAGACTGGTGCCCTGTTCGGTCAGCGACAGCATTTGTGACCGAGCGTCATGCGGGCTTTGTTCATTTGATATCAGCCCCCGCGACACAAGCTCTCGGACCACGCGGCTTAGCTGGCCTTTGTCCTTTAGCAGGATATTGCGGATTTCCTGCAGCGGGACAGGTTGCAGCGCATAGGTCAGGCCCAGCACACGCCATTCATTCAGGCTTAGATTATACAGCTGTTTGAAAAGGTGGCTGCCAGCGCGATCATTCAGCGCAACAAGGTGCGCAAGCTGAAACGTCAGCGCATCCTGAATGGATTTGATCGGGGGATGAACCGTCCCTGCTTGCCCGCGCGCCGTCGCACCGGATTCAGACTTTGATGTGATCATTTGCCCCCGAATATTGCTATGGGTTGCGTATTTGGTTGAGTTAGTCAACAGTTAAGTTGATTTAGTCAACCAAATCAAGCCACGGGTCAGCGTTTGGCTTGGCGAATGTTAGGAATGATATCATGACTTTAGGCCAAGCGGATGACATCTGGGTGAATGGCAAAATCGCGACGATGGACCCGCACCACCCCTACGCCCAGGCGCTGGCCGTTCGTGATGGCCGACTGTTGGCACTGGGGTCGGACGCCGATATCGAACACCTCTCTGGCCCGCAGACCAAACGGCACAATCTTGGCGGCAAGCCCGTGTTGCCGGGGTTTGTCGAAAGCCATACCCATGCGCTTTGGGGCGCTTGCCGCGACCTGTTTGACGTCTTTGTCGGCTATCGAGCCAGCTTTGATCAACTGCTTGGCGCGGTGCAAGATCGGGCAACCACTTTGGAAAAAGGCGCCTTTATTCTTGGCGGCCCGTGGCACCTGGCGATGCGCGCAAATATGGGGCCAACGCCCCGGGAAACCTTGACCAAATCGCCCCCGCCCACCCGGTTGCCTTACAAGACATGACCCAACACAGCCTGTGGTGCAATTCGCTCGCGCGCGACCTTGCGGGCATTACAAAAGACAGCCCCGACATCCCCGGAGGCGTGATTGAACGCGACCCAACAACCAACGCCCCAACCGGAATCCTTGCAGAAAATGCCTGTGGGCCGGTGAAACAGTTCATGACCCGAACCCAACCCCAGATGACCCAAGCCGTTGGCTATGCGGTAAAATACCTTAACCGGATGGGGTTCACCGCCTTCAAAGAGCCGATGGCGTTCGAAGACGACCTGAGAACTTACAAAGCGGCCGACGATCGCGGCGAACTGACCTTGCATGCCGGGGCCCATATCGTGCGAACCTCGCCCTTTTCCCCAAACGCGGTCAGCTATGATGATCTGGAACGCCTGCGCACGGATTACGCGTCCGAGAACCTGCGCACCAGCTTTGCCAAGCTGTTTCTGGATGGCGTCGCCCCCAGTTTCACCGCCTCGTTTATCGAGCCTTATCTGGAAAGTGCGGGATATGATGCGGCCAGCCATGATCCGCAAGCAACGCTGTTGATGCAGCCCGATGACCTTAACACGACATTGATCGAGCTGGATCAACGGGGGTTTGTTCTGAAAATGCACGCAGTTGGCGACAATGCCGTGCGCGCCGCGCTAAACGCGATCGAAGCCGCCCGCAAAGCCAATGGCGACAGCGGGTTAAGGCACGAGGTTTCGCATAACAGCTTTGTCCATCCCGACGACATCCCGCGCTTTGCCAAACTAAATGCAATCGCGGAAATGTCGCCAAAACTGTGGTTCCCCAACCCCGCAACTGCAGCGCAAATTGCCGTTCTGGGGCCGCAGCGCGCCAGCCGAAGCCACCCAATTGGCGATCTGATAAAGGCCAATGCCGAGCTAACATACGCCTCGGACTGGCCCGCCGCCGCGCCGGATGCAAACCCATGGACCGGCCTGTCAGGCATGCTGGATCGCAAGGACGCAACCGGGGGCTATCCCGCGGATCAGGCGATTTCGCTGGCGCAGGCGCTTCCCTTGTTCACAATCAACGGTGCTCGGCCCCTTGGGATGCAAAGCGAAACCGGCAGTTTGCGGGCCGGGAAATGGGCGGATTTCATCGTGATAGATGATGCGCTGTCCAGCCTGACACCACATCAGATCGGGGCCATAGAGGTCAGGCAGACCTATTGGAAAGGCAGACCTATTGGAAAGGCAAGCGCGTTCACTAGGTCAGCGGATTGGCAGAGAGAGCCTGTCGCAGATTCGTACCACCGCGCCGCGCGATTCTGGAAACCGTCTGTTTCTCGCCGTTTCACGCGAGCGCGGCCCAAGTCGCACCACCCAACACACCCTGCCCCGGTCGCGCAACCGGCACCAGCTTTGCCGCTTGGCAAGAATCTATGGACGCCACAGGTCGCCACAGGTCGCCACTGCGATTTTGGTATTGAATGGTCATACAATAAAAAGCCACCTCGCCCGAGCCAACGCCATACATCCGCTGGCGGGCCAGAAGATAACCATACTCAGGGAGAAAATCAGGACCAAAACACCCTCGAAACGCGCCATCTCACCCCCGATGATGGCTGTACTTGTCTGCGCCGGGCTAATGTCGTCGCAGCCGCTGCTGGCCGCTGATCCGGGCAAATCCGACGAGACCATCAAGCTGGCGATCAATGAATGGACCGGGCAACATATCTCGACCCATATCGCCGGGACGATGCTGACAGAGCTTGGGTATACTGTTGAATATGTCACCGCCGGCAACTTTCCGCAGGATGCCGCGCTGGCGGACGGCACCATTCACGCGACAGTCGAGGTTTGGACCAACAATGTCGGCGACATCTATCCGCAAATGAAAGAGGCGGGCAAGATCGTGGATATAGGCCCGCTGGGGTTGGAAACCAACGAAGGTTGGGTTTACCCAATTCACATGGAAGAACTGTGCCCGGGTCTGCCGGACTGGAAAGCACTGATTGAATGCAAGGATGCGATGACCACAGCCGACACATTCCCGCAGGGCCGCGTCCTGTCCTACCCGGCAGATTGGGGCACGCGCAGCGCCGATATGATCAAGGGGCTGGGGCTGGATTGCAAGGCCATTCCGGCCTGGTCCGGGCTTGAAGAAACCTGGCCCGCAGCCTGGTCTCTGTTGCAGTCGTTTTCCATGTCGGCGGGCGATCAGGAACTGATGATGAAGGTGATCGACAATGACCGACAAGATCTGGACACGGTTGTTGGCGCGTGGATGACGGAAAACAAAGCCACCTGCGGGCCTTGGGTCGAACAGGCCAAGAACTAGAACCTTTTGAACAGGGGCCGGCCCATCGGCCCGCCCCCATACCAATCTGCCAGCATCCGGAGATTTGCGTGCCCCCGAATCCAAGCGTCAAGATTTCCGGTCGCAACATCTGGAAGGTTTACGGCCAGAGTTCCGGCCAAAATTCCGGCCAAAATTCCGGCAAGACCAAAACCGCCATCCCCAGCGATGTTGATCCGGTCCAATATGCGACCGATCTGCGCCAGCGCGGCGATATCGTTGCCGCGGCAAATGTCAGCTTTGACATCGCCGAGGGCGAGATATTTGTATCATGGGGCTATCGGGTTCCGGCAAATCCACCTTGCTGCGGTGCATGTCGCGGCTGGTGGAACCAACCGCTGGTGAAATTCTGCTGGATGGGCAGAACCTGCTGGATGCCTCGCGCAGCGAGCTGACGGAAATCCGGCACCACAAGATGGGCATGGTGTTTCAGAATTTCGGCCTGTTGCCGCATCTTGGCGTGATCGGCAACGTCGCCTTTCGGCGCGTTCCCAAGGGTTTATCCTGTAAAAACGGCAGGCCCGCGCGCAAGAAGTGATTGACCTGGTGGGGCTGAACGGACGCGAACAATCATACCCGCACCAATTGTCCGGCGGTCAGCAACAAAGAGTTGGCATTGCCCGGTCGCTGGCAGTCAAGCCGGATATCTGGTTTCTGGACGAGCCGTTTTCAGCGCTTGATCCGCTGATCCGCACCCAGATGCAGGGCGAATTCCTGAGCATTCAGCGCAACCTGCACAAAACCATCGTCTTTGTGACCCATGACATCCTCAAAGCTTTGCGCCTAGCGGATCGTACCTGCATCATGAAAGACGGCGAAGTTGTGCAGATCGGCACCCCGTCTGACATCGTGTTGCACCCGGCAGATGCTTACGTTCGCAAATTCACTGCCGACGTGCCATTGGCGCAGATTTTGCGGGTGGATGCGGTGATGAACCGGGCGGCGGCCCCGCATCCGGGGGATAGGACGGTTTTGAACACCGCTACGCTTGGTGTCGCAATCAAGCTGTTTGACGACACTGTCGAGGCGCTGAATGTGGTGGATGATAACGCTGTTGTTCTGGGCACGCTGAATGCTCTGCAGATCATCCGTGGGCCGGATCAAATGCCGGACACAACCGACGAAATCCGCTCGGCATGACAGGCCGGGACAAACGCGCCGATCTGCAGGAAAACCGTCGCCTGATATTGATCTGGGCGATGATCCTTGTGGGATGCGTGTTGGTGATGGCAAACTGCGACGCCCTGCCCTGGCTGTATCAATATCCCGATCAATGGGTTCTACCGGTCAGCGACTTTTTCGCCGCCGTCATCAGCTGGCTTGAAACCCACCTGAAATGGCTGTTTCGCGGAATCAGTGGCACGCTAGAATGGCCGATGTGGGCCTTTAACGAAACGCTGCGGGCGATGCCCTGGCTAACCATTGCCGGGCTGATGGGGCTGATCGCCTGGCAGGGCGGTGGCGTGCGGCTGACGGTTCTGGTGTTCCTGTGCCTGCTTTACATCCTTGTCGTCGGCTATTGGCCCGAAAGTATGAGCACATTTGCCTTGGTGCTGGTGTCCGTGCCTTTGTCGATTGTGATCGGATTTGGCGTTGGCATCTGGGCCACCCTCAGCCAACGCGTTGGCCAGATGATCGGCCCGCTGCTGGACCTGATGCAGACGGTGCCGGCCTTTGCCTACCTGATCCCCATCCTGATCCTGTTTGGCTTTGGCCCGGTTGTCGGCCTGATCGCCAGCGTGATCTTTTCGGTGCCGCCGATGGTGCGCAATACCATACCGGGGCTGGAGCAGGTCGATGCCTCGACCACCGAATCCAGCGAGATGAGCGGCTGTACATCGCGGCAGAAATTCTGGTGGGCAGTGTTCCCGTCGGCCTTGCCGCAGATCATGGTGGGTATCAATCAGGCGACGATGGCGGCCTTGTCGATGGCGATCATCGCAGCAATCATCGGCGGGTTTGGCGATATCGGCTGGGAGGTCCTGTCGCGTATGCGCAAAGCACAGGCCGGGCAAAGCGTGTTGTCCGGCCTGGTGATTGTGGCGCTTGCCATCATGCTGGACCGGCTGACACGCGCCTATGCGCTTCGCTTTGTTGGCATCGCTGTGGTTACATTGGCGCTGGCCTGGATGATTCCGGCGCTGTGGCACTGGCCGGAAGCGTGGGAGGTCTATCCCGCAGACCGGATCAACGCCTTGGTGGATCATATTCTGGTGGCTTACCGCCCGTTTCTGAAAACGCTGAAAAACGGCATGCTGTTCTTTGTGTTGCTACCGGTCAAGCTGGGCCTTAGCCGGGCGATTGCGCCGTTCACCTTGGGGTTTTCGCCCAGCCCAGCGATGATCACCGGTTATTGGGTGATCGCTGCCACCGCAATTACCGCCGTGTTTTTCGCCGGGCATTGGCGCAAAAGCGTCGGCCTTGCGCTGGTGGCGGGGCTGTTGTCTTTTGGCGTTACCGGCCTTGCCTGGTTGGTGACAATTGTGGTTGTCCCGGTGCTGATGCTGTTTCAGGGCGGTGAATTCACCGCCCTGCTGGCGATCATCGCCTATGCTATCGTGCCGATGATCCGTTACACCGAACACGGGTTGCGCGGGGTGCCCACCATCCTGATCGAGGCCGGACACCTCAGCGGGTGCAACCGCTGGCAGATGTTCTGGTTGATTAAAATCCCCACCGCCCTGCCGCAGATCCTGTTGGGGATCAACCAGACAACTTTGTTTGCCCTTGGTATGTTGGTGATCGCCGCGATGGTCGGCACAACTGGCTTGGGCCAGCAAATTTTGGGGCCTATATACCTAACTAGCCAGCGTAAGGAACGCCCATGCGTATAGACATTGCGTGCACGGAAACACCGAACAGTCTAGCCATGCTTGCTGCGGTCACGCCGTCTTTCGCACGTTCTCTGATTATCGCATCGCGGGGCATTAATAGATTGGCGGCAAACTTGTTGGCTTCGCGCTCTTCTTTCGGGCCGATAAGGGTGTTGTGATAATTGCCGACTTCGGTGCTGCGGTACGCACGGTCATCGTCAATACCAGTTCCAACTAAATGTCTGTGGAGCATGTAATGTCCGAGTTCGTGCGCCAATGTGAACCTTAGGCGAGTATCTGGGTCAGAAGCGTTCACCGTGATGAGAAAGGTCTCGCCGGATTGTTCCAGCATTCCAGATATACCGTTGCTAAGGAAAGCGTCGCGCAGCTTGACCCCCAGCATTGCGGGTAATGATTTGACAGGCACAGGAAGGCTTAGACGGGCTGCATTCAAGATTTCCCACTGTTCTGAAAGTTTCATTTGTCACCCTCCACCTTGTTGTCCTGTACATTAGCCATCTGGTCCGCGTCATCATCGGTAAGATCACCCTCAGAGTCAAAAAACTCCCTGTACTGTTCAAGCAGGTCAGGCAGGGTAGTGTCTCGAAAGTGGTAGAAATTGATTTCTGACGCCTCCGGGCCGGGTAATATTTGCGCCGGTCAGGCCGCTTGGTCAAGTATTGCTTCAGCGATGGGCTGAGGC
>JBLINN010000150.1:0-10281 GCA_047639325.1 Paracoccaceae bacterium
AACGTGGCTTTCGTCGCCCCTCCGTTGGCGTTGTGCACTGATAATGCCGCAATGATTGCCTATACCGGGTTGGAACTGTTCCGGGAAGGTGTACGCGATGGGCTGGACCTGACAGCACGGCCCCGATGGCCGCTGGATACCACCAGCCCTGCCTTGTTGGGCAGCGGCAAGAAAGGCGCAAAAGCATGAGTGTCGGGGTCATCGGATCGGGGGCATTTGGTACGGCGCTGGCGATTTCGCTGGCAGATAAAGGCGTGGTGCATATGTGGGCGCGCTCAGCTGATCAGGTGCGGCAGATGCAGGAGAACCGCGAAAACACCGCGCGTTTGCCGGGGGTCCCATTGCCGGGAAACCTGCGAATTTCTGCGGATTTTGGTACGGTTTCGCATCGGGAAACTGTGCTGTTGGCGGTTCCCATGCAGCAGTTGAGATTGTTGTTGATAAGCTATGGCAATGTGTTGTCTGGCCGGACTCTGGTTGCGTGTTGCAAGGGGATCGAGCTGGACAGCGGGTTGGGGCCGGTATCGGTGATAGGTGAAGTTCTGCCAAAGGCGCCGGTAGCCCTGTTGACCGGCCCCAGCTTTGCACATGACATTGCGCGGGGCCTGCCAACCGCGCTGACCTTGGCCTGCGCCGATGAAAATCTGGGAAAATCCCTGCAACAGAGCCTGACCACAGCCAATCTGCGCCTGTATCGCACCACAGATACAATCGGGGCCGAGCTGGGTGGGGCGTTGAAAAACGTGATGGCGATTGCTTGTGGGGCGGTCATTGGCGCCGGGCTGGGCGACAGTGCGCGGGCTGCTGTGATGACCCGGGGTTATACCGAAATGGTGCGCATGGCCAAAGCATTGGGTGCATCGGCTGACACTTTGGCAGGGTTGTCGGGGTTTGGCGATCTGGTGCTAACCTGCACGTCGGATCAGTCGCGCAATTATCGGCTGGGTCTGTCAATTGGGCAGGGAAAGCCATTTGACCCGTCGATCACCGTCGAAGGTGCGGCGACAGCCCGCGCTGTGGCCGCGCAATCGGCAAAGATGGGTCTGGATATGCCGATCACCCACAGTGTGGTTGGCCTGCTGGATCAAACGACAACCATGACCGGTGCAATGGCACAATTGCTGGCGCGCCCCTTGAAGGAAGAATGACATGCTGATTGCCCTTATCGCCCATGACAAACCCGGTGCCCTGCAAACCCGCAAGGATAACCGGGATGCTCATCTTGGGTATATCGACGACACTGGCGTGGTGTCGCAGGCCGGGCCGCTGATCGAAAACGGACAAATGGCCGGATCGCTGGTTATTCTGGATGTGGCTAATATGGCCGCCGCGCAGGCCTGGGCCGATAATGACCCCTATGCCAAGGCCGGACTTTTTGCCAAGGTCGAGCTGGTTGAGTGGAAAAAGGTGATTGGCTGATGGCCTTCTGGCTGTTCAAATCGGAACCATCAACCTGGGGCTGGCACGACCAGCTGGCCAAGGGGGATGTGGGCGAAGAATGGGACGGCGTGCGCAACTATCAGGCGCGTAATTTCATGCGCGAGATGAAGATTGGCGACCGCGGGCTGTTTTATCACTCGCAAAAGGAAAAAGCCGTGGTGGGCATTGTCGAGATCTGCGCCGAGGCACATCCCGACAGCAGCACCGATGATGACCGCTGGGAATGCGCGGATATCAAAGCGGTGCGCAGCTTTGAAACCCCGGTGACGCTTGATCAGATCAAGGCAGATGGGCGGCTGGACGATATGGTTCTGGTCCGGAATTCCAGGCTGTCAGTGCAGCCGGTGACGTCGGCTGAATGGGCGATTGTCTGCGCATTGGGGCAGACAAAACCCGATTGATCGGGCACAATTCCCCAGCGAACAGTCAAAAGCGAGGGAAGTATGGAAATCCTAAATGTCATCGTCGCCGCAATTGCGGGTTTTGCCGTGGGGGCTGTGTGGTACATGGTTCTGGCGGAACCTTGGATGCAGGCCGCTGCCATCAAGCGGGGCGCGGATGGGCGGCCCGAGGGCGGCCAGACCCCGGCGATCTTTGCGGCCAGTTTTGTGATGCAGATATTGGTGGCGGGCATGATGCGCCACGTATTCAACATGTCGGGGATCACTGACCTGACCACCGGGCTGGTGTCCGGGGCCGGGATTGGGCTGTTTTTCATCACGCCGTGGATTGCGATTAACAACCTTTATGGGATGCGCCCGGTGAAATTGACAGTGATTGACGGCGGTTATGCCACGCTGGCCTGCGCGATCATGGGGGTTGTGTTGGTATTATTTTAGGCCCTGCGGGCTATTAAAACGAACACTGCGAAATGAAACTGAAAATAGGGAAGGCCCCGACAAGTCGGAACCTTCCCTCTCACCCCGCGTGCTCCTACTCACCACACACGCGCCTTGAAAACTTAGGTCCCGGCCGTCCTGGCCGTCTTTAGACATTAGCGCGATCAGCGGGGAGTCTGCAAACTTAATGCCCTGACAATACGTCTAAAATGCAAAACGCCCGCTTGGATCAAGCGGGCGTTTTGCGGGATTGGTGCGGGTCACGTTTAGCTGTAAACAGCTTCCTTGCCGAAATGTTTGGTCAGCATGTAATAGACCACCGGGCGGTATTTGTTGCGTTCGGACTTGCCATAGGTTTCGACCACGCTGTTGATCGCTTCCATCAACGCGGGGCCGTCCGACAGGCCCAGTTTTTTGATCAGGAAGTTTTCCTTGACGGTTTCCAGTTCGCTGCTTTGGCTGGACGCCACGGTTGACGCATCCACGTTATAGATCGACGGGCCGCAACCGATGGTGACCTTGGTCAGCAGACCCATATCCGGCGTCATGCCACATTTGTTTTTCAGATCATCCGCATATTGCGCGATCAGGTCATCTCTTTTGCCCATGCTCAAACTCCCAATTGTGAATACCAGTCAACAGTCGACTATTGTAATCGTAACCATTGAACCCGTCCCCACAAAGAGAAATTTTACCTTCACCTTGCGTCAGGTGGCTGAGCGTAAGGCGGTTGGCTCTGCTGTGGGGCACACAGCAGAGCCGATAGGTTTAGTAGCGATAATGTTCTGGCTTGAATGGGCCATCGGGCGACACGCCGATATAGGACGCTTGTTCATCGCTGAGTTTGGACAGTTTCACCCCGATTTTCGCCAGGTGCAGACGCGCCACCTTTTCGTCCAGATGCTTGGGCAGAACGTAAACTTCGTTCTTGTACTCGTCGCCCTTGGTCCACAGTTCGATCTGCGCCAGTGTCTGGTTGGTAAAGCTGGCCGACATCACAAACGACGGATGACCGGTGGCGTTGCCAAGGTTCAACAGGCGGCCTTCGGACAGCAGGATGATGCGATTGCCTGACGGCAGTTCGATCATGTCTACCTGTTCCTTGATGTTGGTCCATTTGTGGTTCTTCAGGCTGGCCACCTGAATTTCATTGTCGAAATGGCCGATATTGCCGACGATGGCCATATCCTTCATCTCGCGCATATGCTCGATGCGGATCACATCCTTGTTGCCGGTGGTAGTGATGAAGATATCAGCCGACGCGACCACGTCTTCCAGCAGGACCACCTCGAACCCGTCCATCGCGGCCTGAAGGGCGCAAATAGGGTCTACTTCGGTCACTTTCACCCGCGCGCCTGCACCACTAAGTGACGCGGCTGAGCCTTTGCCGACGTCGCCATAGCCACAGACAACAGCAACCTTGCCTGCCATCATCGTGTCAGTGGCGCGGCGGATACCATCAACCAGCGATTCCTTGCAGCCGTATTTGTTGTCGAATTTCGACTTGGTCACGCTGTCATTCACGTTGATTGCCGGGAAGGGCAGCTGCCCGTCGCGCTGCAATTCATATAGGCGGTGCACACCGGTTGTGGTCTCTTCGCTGACGCCCTGAATGGCGGCGCGTTGTTTGGTGAACCAGCCGGGGGTTGCCGCCATCCGCTTTTTGATCTGCGCAAAAATCGCCTCTTCTTCTTCTGAGGTTGGTACTTCGATCAAATCGGTCTCGCCGTTTTCAACGCGCGCACCCAGCAGGATATACAGCGTCGCATCGCCGCCATCGTCGAGGATCATGTTGACGCCATCGTCAAACAGGAAGATCCGGTCTTGGTAATCCCAATGCTCGACCAGCGACTGGCCTTTAACAGCAAAAACCGGGACGCCGGTGGCGGCGATGGCCGCAGCGGCATGGTCCTGAGTGGAAAAGATGTTGCACGATGCCCAGCGCACTTCGGCACCCAGCGCCACAAGGGTTTCGATCAACACAGC
This sequence comes from Paracoccaceae bacterium, assembly GCA_047639325.1. Classification (GTDB taxonomy): domain Bacteria; phylum Pseudomonadota; class Alphaproteobacteria; order Rhodobacterales; family Rhodobacteraceae; genus NVQY01. The sequence continues at coordinate 4,266 of JBLINN010000150.1, forward strand.
GGTCTGAATGGTCATGTGCAATGACCCGGCAATACGCGCGCCTTTCAGCGGCTGACTGTCGCCGTATTCTTCGCGCAGCGCCATCAGGCCCGGCATTTCGGTTTCAGCGATAACCAGCTCTTTGCGGCCATAATCAGCTTGGGAAATGTCTTTTACGATGTAATCTTGTACCATACGCGGGGATCCTCGGGGTTTGAATTCGCAGCGCAGATACCACCGCACCCGATCCGGGGCAACGTATCTGTTCGCTGTGGCAGGGCGGGCGCCAGTCTGTGGCTTGCGACTGCCCAAAATTTGGGGAAAAACCCGGTTGGTTCGGCCAAAATCCCCGGCACAGAGCAGAGTTCGGAAACTACCGGAATTCCAGCCTTTTTTTTCCGCGTAACTGGGATAGACTGACCCAATAGAATTTTAACTAATCTGTAGGAACCGGCATGCGAAGGGTACTGGAATATGTTGCCATTCTGGCGATTTGCCTGACGGCATCGGCGACGTTTGCGTCGACGGACCGTGTGGCGTTGGTGTTGGGGATGGGGGCCTATCAAACGATCCCCACTTTGGAAAACACCCGCAATGATGCCAAGGCAATGGCCCGAACCCTGGACGAAATCGGGTTTGACGTGACCTTGGCGCTGGATTCTACCACAGACCAACTGCACCAGTTGCTTGACGATTTTGCGTTCCGCTCGGAAACCGCCGATCTGGCGCTGATCTATTTTGCTGGTCACGGGGTCGAGGTTCAGGGCGAAAATTTCCTGATTCCGGTGGATGCCAATGTTCAGTCGAACCTGGATGTGCAGCGTCAATCCGTGTCGCTGAAACAATTGCTGGCCGCGGTCGAGCGGGCGCGCAAGATGCGTATCGTCATACTGGATTCCTGTCGCGACAATCCGTTGGGCGATTCGATTGATTTAAGCGAAGTGATAAAGGCCGAAACCGTGGAGGCCACCGAAGCCACCCGTGGCGGTGGCGGTTTGGCAGCGGCCAATCCTGAACGCGGCACGTTGGTGGCTTTTGCGGCCAAGGATGGCCAGGTTGCGTTAGACGGGGCCGGTGGCAACAGCCCCTATGCCCTTGCCCTGATGGACAAAATGGTGACACCGGGGCTGGAAATCAGCCTGATGTTCCGTCAGGTTCGTGACCGCGTTCTGGAAGTGACCGGCAACCTGCAGGAACCCCATACCTACGGCTCGCTGACCGGGGTGCCGTTTTATCTGGCCGGGGCCGCCGAAGGGCAGCAGGATCTGGCCGGGGCCAGCGCGCAGGATGCCTGGGCCTCTATCCGCCCGGATCAGGAAGAACAATTGCTGGCGCTGGCCGATCTTGGCGACACGCGCTCCATGCTGGGACTGGCCTATATGCGCCTGAACCCAAACGAGGGCCGGTTTGACCCGGCATCGGCAGTGTCCTTTCTGGAGCGCGCATCCGACGCCGGATCGCCCGAAGCGCAGTTCGAACTGGCCAAGCTGTTTGAACGCGGCACCGGCGTTCCGAGGGATGAAAAGCGCGCGTTGGAATTATATCAGGCCGCTGCGGATCAAAACTTTGCCGATGCGATCAACGATCTTGGCTTTCTGCACTATCAGGGGGGTCTTGGGCTGCCGTCCAACCCGAAAAAGGCGCTGCAATACTTTGAACGTGCCGCTGATCTGCGCCACCCGCAGGCGCAATTCAACTTTGCCGCGCTGATTGATGACGGGCTGATCCCCAGCAAGGGTCCTGAGGATGCAGCGACCTATTTATATGCGGCATTGCGGTCCGGCAGTTCGGATGTGCTGAACCTTTTGACCGAACGGCCCAACATGTTCACCGGCGAAACCCGGCGCGCATTGCAACAAGAGTTGAAGAAATATGATTTCTATTCCGGGTCTATTGATGGCGATTTCGGGCCGGGTACCCAGCGCAGCATCCGCAAAGCCTATGGGATTGAAGACTGACCAGCGATTCAGCGAGGGCCAAAAGCCGTAGTTAAGCCAGTACCACATTTTATTCGCAGGAGTTTTTCCGTGTCCCTTTTTGCCCCGAAGCTAGCCGCCGCCACGTTTGTCGTCCTTGCCCTGAATGGATTTCAGGAACTGCGCGCGGAATCGCATGGTGACGAGGACGAAGGCAACAGCATCGAAATGTCACCGGGTCCCGGTGTTGGCGGCGAAAGCACCCCGGGCTCTGTCCGCTCGGGTAGCACGTCAGCCCCCGCCGGCACGCCGACATCAACAAGGACAACCCCGACGACAAGTACAAGGACAACCGCGCCCACGACGACAACCACGGCCACGCCCACGGCCACGCTAAGCCCGACGACGACAAACTCCGTTGTTGCGTCGCTGAACGAGTCCACCAGTTACTGCAAGCAGATCGAAGCCAAGGAATACGTGATCGACTGTCTGGCCGAGCGTCTGGAAGAAGTGAACCGCCAGATCGCCGGGTTGGAAGGCTATGAAGAGGTCAGCAAAGTGCTGGCCGAAACGGCGGACAACCTGAACCAGATCGCCAAGGAAAACCGGTCAGAAACCCTGCTGCCTGCCTGGTACAGCACCGAAGGCGATACGCCGATTGCCACAGAACGTCCGTTGATCCCGGTGGATGAGGCCAAAATGGAAGACGCCATGGCGCAGGCGCTGACGGTGATCAGGGATGCCGAAACCACGCTTTTGCTGCGCTCTTCCGAGGAATCGGCAGATCGGGCATCGCAATATCAGCGTATCGCCAGCGCTATCGGGTCTAACAAGGTTCTTTTGCGGTCATCTGGCTAAGGCGTAGATCGGAACGCGCACCGTTACAGCAGCCCCTGTTCCAGCCATTCGTCCAGCTGTTTGCGGCTGATTTCGAAATGCATACTGTCTTCGCGGCTGAACCCGGCGCCCCAGACCCAGCCTTCTTCGTGAAAGAAATCCGCCAGAATGGTCAGGCCCAGCTGGGTTTTGCCGTCGGTGAAATTATCCAGATGCCCGTCAATATTGATATCCAGCGCCAGCCCATAGCTGTGGGTCGACAGGCTGCTGGTCGTGCCTCGGATGCGCCGCACACACAAAGACCCGGATGTGTTGATCAGCGCATAAAGGTCCGGATCGGCGCGACGGACATTTTCAAATACCCGGCCCAGGGATTGCGCCGCCGGGCGCAGCATCCGCACCCGGATTGGCCCGACCTGTTCCAGAACCACCTTGCTGGCCAAATCCTTGTTGGTCATCGCTTCGCATTTGTCGGACAGTATTTCGCGTGGGCGGCCCAGCTTTTCCTGCAGATAGCTTGGCCTTGCCACGACCAGACCCTTGTTGACGTTGCGCCGGTCAGCGATCAGTACAACATGCGCATAGGCATCAATAATGTCGTTCGGGCCGGTGCCGCGCAAAATGGCATCTTCGGCATCCGCATCAGACACTTGCGGCTGCGCAGGCCCCGCCACCGGCAATTGCGCCAGTTCGCTTTGCAGTGATTCCATCCGGTTCTGCAAATCCTCGACCTGCTGGCGCAACATTTCGATTTCTATCCGCGCCCCCGAATCAACTGCCGAGCCCTGAAAGTTTTCTTCTTGCAGAAAATAGGTCAGCCCGATCCAGACAACCGGGGCCAGAACCAGTGCAACAGCGATGATGATTGCCGGAAGATACCGCATGTCCAACCTTTGTCTTTCGTCATTTCAGCCCGTTCGCCCGGCCCACGTACAGCGATTTATGCCTGTGCCGCCGGGATTATACAAATGCCGATCACAGTAGTCGCTGCATAACCCGCCGCACAACCTACCGCATAATCTTCTGCACAACCTTCCGCATAATCTTCTGCACAACCTTCTGCACAACCTTCTGTGCAAACCCACGACGCAAAAATGTTGTGGGACACAGACCCGTGGTATAAGCTTTGGTTGCAACTTCATTTGAAACTTTAGGGAAGGGCGAACAATGGTCCGTCTCAACACTATTATAACATGTCTCTTTATCGCCGGATTCGGCGTTTCGGCGCCGACCAGCGGTCTGGCACAGTCCAGTTCCGAAATGACGGCCGAACAAATGGCCAATGCTTTCAAAAAGCAAAAGACCCGCGGTCTGGTGATTGTGCCGTCGGCGCAACAGCCAGCCAGTACCGCAAGCACGACCGAGGTCGCAACCGCTGCGACACCGCCGAGCTACGCCGCTGTGGACAAGGCCGATCAGGTCAACATCCAGATCGCGTTTGACTTTGACAGCGCGGCCCTGCGCGACGACCAGACGCCAAAGCTGGCGGCCCTTTGTCAGGCGATGAAATCGGTTGATGTTTCGGTGTTCCAGATCATTGGTCACACCGACAGCTCGGGTAAGGCGAAATATAACGAACGCCTGTCCCTGTTGCGCGCGCAAGAGGTCAAGCACCACCTGGTGTCTGCCTGTGGGATCGACGAAAACCGCCTGGAGGCAGTAGGTCTGGGGGAAAGCGCGCCATATGACAGCGCCGACCCACGTGGTGATGTCAATCGGCGGGTCGAATTTCAGGCGCTGGGATAGAGGCTCTGAAACCTCTGCCCGGCTCTGAATTGCAGAAAGACCGTCATGTTTGAATCCCGTCCCGGCGATGCGTTTCAACCCGGCGAACTGCTAAACAATACCTACCGGATCGAGGAGCTGCTGGGACGCGGCGGCACCTCGGACGTTTACAAGGCGCGCAGCGAGATTTCGGGGCGTTTGGCCGCGCTGAAAGTATTGCGAGCCGAGTTTTCGGGGAACGAGGACTACCTTGTCCTGTTGACCCGCGAAGAGGAAATTCGCGAGGTCCGGCACGACGCGGTTGTGCGTTATTCCGAAAACCACCGAACGCCGGATGGCCATGTCTATCTGGTGATGGACTATGTTCAGGGGCCGGGCCTGGACAAAAAGCTGAAACAAGGCCCGATGGAGGCCGCAGATCTGCTGATCGTGTGCCGTCGTGTGGCCGAAGGTTTGCAAGCCGCCCATACCCGCAACATCGTGCATCGTGACTTGTCACCCGACAATATCATCTTGCGCGATGGTGATCCGGCACAGGCGGTGATCATTGATTTCGGCATTGCCAAGGACACCAATCCAGGGGCCGAAACCATTGTCGGCAACGAATTTGCTGGTAAATATGCCTATGCCGCGCCCGAACAGCTGAGCGGTCAGACCGACGCACGGTCAGACATCTATTCGCTGGGCGCGCTGTTGCTGGCCAATTTCCGGGGCGCTGCGCCGAAAATTGGCAACAACCCAATGGAAGTGGTTCAGAAAAAAGGCGAGGTGCTGGACACCGAAAGCGTGCCCGAACCACTGAAGCATCTGATCGACCGGATGACCGCGCCCGACCCTGCAGGCCGGTTTCAAAGCGCTGCCGAGGTTCTGACCTTTCTGGAAAACCCCACAGACAGCCCCGCAGAAGCCGCCGCTGCTGATGGCCCTATTGACCCCGACGCCACTGTCATTGTCCCGATTGCCCGCGCGCCCGAGCCACAACCCGCGCCTAAATCCGCATCCAAATCCGCATCCAAATCCGCCAAGCCTGCACCAACCAAAGCGGCGACTGCCAAACCGGAACAGCCGAAAAAGTCACGCGGCGGGTTGATTGCGGCGCTGCTGGTGTTGGTCTTGATTGCCGGCGGCGCGGGTGGCTATCTGTTCGGGGCGTTTGACGGGCTGATGGGAACGAAATACCCCGTTGCAGACCCTTATACGCTGATTGTCGAACAACCACCCACCGGCCCCGCTCGTGCGGTTGGCTATGTCCCGTCAGAAGAGGCGCGAGATGGGTTGGCGGCGATGATGGCGGACCAATCCGGCAGCGCTGAGCTGACGCTGTCCAGCGGCGCTGTGGCCGACAGTTGGGGCGCAGATGTTTTGGCGGCCTTGGCGCAACTGGACGGGCTGCGCGAATGGCGGCTGGTGATCAGCGGCAACAAGGCCCAGCTGAGCGGCGTTGCCACCGACAGCGAAACGCATGAACGGGTGGTCGCTGCGTTTGCAGACGGGTTGCCTGGCGCGCTGGACGGCAAGGCGACGTTCCGGCTGGAGCCATTGTTCCTGTCTGTGGCCAC
>JBLINN010000151.1:0-10227 GCA_047639325.1 Paracoccaceae bacterium
CTGATCGTGGCGATGGTTGTGAATTTGTTCCTGCAAAGCGGCATCATGACCCTGGCCATTTCGGCGATTGGTGTGCTGATCTTTGCCGGTCTTACCGCCTATGACACGCAGAAGATCAAGAATACCTATCTGCAAATGGCCTCCGCCGGAGATTCCGAATGGCTGGGTAAAGCCGCGATCATGGGCGCACTGAGCCTGTATCTCGACTTTATCAACATGTTCATGTTCATGCTGCATTTGTTCGGCAACCGAGAGTAAACTGGACATAACAGAATTTGATGGGGCCGGTCCTTGCGACCGGCCCTTTTCTTTTGCCACAACCTTGTGCAACGTGGCCCCATGCTGGAACTGCGCCCAAACTGCGAAATTTGTGATTGCGATCTGCCGCCCGATTCCGATCAGGCGCGAATATGCACCTATGAATGCACCTACTGTGCGTCTTGCGCGGCTGATGTGCTGCGCAATGTCTGCCCCAATTGCGGCGGCAACCTGCAGCCCCGCCCAATCCGCGCGGTACAAAGCTGGCGCAAAGGCACCGGTCTGGCCTATCACCCAGCCAGCGCACGGCGTCGCCACAACCGCTGGTCGGTTGAAGAGCGCGCAGCCCTGTCGTCCAAACTAAAAGACGTGGCCCCCGAGGACCGCTAAAGCGTCCGGGATCATCCGCTGCAGTGGCTTTGGCAGGCCTGATTAGATGTCTTGCACTTTGCGCAAACCATATGACCGGAGGCGGGATGTCCAATCCACCAAACACACCTAATTACATCAACGGAGCCTACGTCAATGTGCCACTTGTGCGCGAACTAAGCGACAGCATCGGGCGGGCCGGATTACTGCGCAAATTCCTGTTCGAACGCCCCGCCGCCGTTATGCCCACCGGCACCATCCCAGTGCATCCGATCACAAACACCAGTCTTGAGACCTGCCGGGGCCAGGACGAAACCCACCTCTACCGGCTTGGTCATTCCAACATTTTGATGAAATTCGGGCGTGATTACTGGATCACCGACCCGGTATTCAGCGCCCGTGTTTCCCTCAGTCAATGGATCGGACCAAAACGGTTTCACCAACCGCCGCTGACCATCACCGACCTGCCAAAGATCAAGGCTGTAGTGATTTCGCACAATCATTACGATCATCTGGACCGCGCGGCGATCCGGGCACTGGCGCCTTCAACCGAGAAATTTATCGTACCACTTGGCGTGGCGCAATATTTGCGGCGATGGGGCGTAAAAGCGCATCAGATCGTCGAACTTGACTGGTGGCAAACCCATCACTGGGGCGAAGTCGAGGTAACGGCGACACCGTCGCAACATTTTTCCGGACGGGGTCTGCGGGACCGCAACAAATCACTGTGGGCGTCATTTGTGTTTCGACATGACGGAAAAGCCATGTTTTTCGGATCTGACTCTGGGTATTTCGACGGGTTCAAGAAAATAGCCGACCGGTTTGGTGGATTCGAGATCACCATGCTGGAATCCGGCGCCTATGACGCGGCCTGGCCCAATGTGCACATGACCCCCGAGCAATGTGTGCAGGCCCATCAGGATCTGGGGGGCGGCGTGTTGATGCCGATCCACAACGCGACATTCAGCCTGGCCTTTCACCCATGGAAAGAACCGCTGGACCGGCTGACAGCTCTGGCACAACAAGGCGGACACAGTTTGTTAACGCCGCATATTGGCGAACAGGTTGTCGTCGGCGCACCGGTCACCGCGAATCCATGGTGGGCTGATATTGTTTAAGCATTTGAACAATGGCCGGGGCATTTCAGGCACAAAAAAAGGCCACGCGGCTGGCGTGACCCTTTTTTAGTTTCCGAGTAGGAAAGGCTTACTTGATCTTGCCTTCTTTGTACTCGACATGCTTGCGAACCACCGGGTCATATTTCCGCACAACCATTTTTTCGGTCATGGTGCGTGCGTTCTTTTTGGTCACATAGAAATGGCCCGTGCCCGCGGTCGAATTCAGGCGGATCTTGATAGTGGTTGGCTTCGCCATTTTTATTCTCCTGCGTCGGGCATCTAAGTGGCCCGTAAAATTCGTATGAATGTGCCTTTTACGGCCTTGCGGGCCAGAGTCAATTGCTAATCCGGCCCTTGGGCGATTGTCGTCAGAACTCGATCATTTTCCTGCCTTCTGACGCGTAAATTACCCCAAAAATCCGGCTACAGCCCCAAGTCTTTGGGTGGAAACTTTTTGAACGTCGCGGCATGCGCCTTTAGCTCTGCCCCCAACGAGGCCAACCAAGCGTTGCCGCGATGGCCAACCGGGTATTGTTCTTTGGGGTCGATGAACAGGTTGAACAGCCACGGCGCCAGGCCAACGTCCTGCACGGTAGACATATCAATCCACAGCAATTGCTGCTGTGGCAGGATTACTTTGACGTGCGATTTATATTCGCGCATCCGGATCGCCGCCAGGGTTGACCCGAACCAGTAATAAATCTGATCTCGCAGGCTTTGCCCATCATCGATGATCAGGAAAGAGCTTTGGTCGATGCCGTCGATATAGGCGTCTGCCGGCATATCCTGCAACGCGCCGCCAAATGCCAGCGAGGTGTTGAACAGATCCATCAGATCAAACAGCCCGTCTGAGGTGCGCCCCGGCGCAATCATGCCTTTCCAATAGGCGATACCGGGAATTCTGGTACCCCCTTCCCAGGTTGTGCCCTTGGCGCCCCTAAACGGCGTATAGCCGCCATCCGGCCAGCTATCCATTTGCGGCCCATTGTCTGACGTCACAAAGACAAAGGTGTTCTCCAGCGCGCCGTTGTCGTCCAGCGCCTGCACGATGTCGCCGATATAGGCGTCCACTTCGACAATGTTGTCCTTATAGGGGTATTTCGAGGCACTGGCGCCGCGAAATTCATCCGATGGGAAATTGTCGGCATGCACTTTCATAAACGAATGCGACAGATAAAACGGCTTGTCACCCTTGGCCAGTTCAGCAATCCGCTTGATCGAATAGTCCCGCAGCTTGCGGTCGCTTTGGGCCATATCGTGGGTGCTGGTGATCGTCATCACCGTTTCGGTGGTGCCATCCTTTAACCCATAGATCAGATCATTGCTGGATCCGATGGCGTGATACCGGGCCAGTTTATCCTCATCCAGAACCAGATCGGGAAAGCGGTGTTCAAACACGCTTTGGGTGTATTCCTTCTGGGCTTTGTAGAACCCATAGAATTCGTCAAACCCCACTTCATGCGGGCGCATCCCCTCGCCTTCACCGATGTGCCACTTGCCGACCAGCATGGTGTGATAGCCATGGTCGCTTAGAATCGCGGCGACTGATCTTTCGCCTGTCCAGGGGTTCACCTTGATCTGGTCGCCCGCCAGAATAGGCCGGATCAGACCGGTGCGCACCGGCAGACGCCCGGTATACATTGCCGCACGGGTTGGGGTGCAGGTGTATTGCGAATAGGTCAATGTCAGTTTTAGGCCTTCGGCGGCCAGCAGGTCCATATTTGGGGTGGCCGCGCCAATCGCAGCCCCGCCGCCAAACGCGCCGGGATCGCCATAGCCCATGTCATCCACCAGAAAGATCAGGATATTGGGCTTTTGCCCGGTCCGCGCCTCAAACGTGGCCAGCTTTTCGCCCGCCGCTGCCGCCTGATCCGGGCGCGGAATCGCCGGTTGCCGGTTATCCGCAACCGCCACCGCGCGCGACAGGGTTGACGCCTGCGCCTGAACCGAAGGGGCCAGCCCCCCAGAGACCAACAGCGACAACGCAACTATCTTCAGGGTCTGTTTCATCATGACATCCTCGCTCGTTAACCACGACACGTGCCGCGCCCCCTGCGACGGGCAGATCAGACGTCATAAAAAACGCCCGACGCCACATTCAAGGCCAAGGATAATACGCCCCCCGCAAAGATCAAAGCCCAGGATGCGCACAAGGCGTGCCTGCGCTCAGCTGCCTGCCACCAATTGTTCAAACAACAGCGCCACGGCTTCGGCGCCTGGGTCATTATACCCGGCCAGCTTGTCTGCTGCGATATAGCTGGAGCGCCCGGCCTTGGCCTGCGTGATCGTCGCCGTGTGATCCGCCCCCTGCCGCGCCGCGCGGGCCGCAGCCCCCATGCCGCCGCGCAACGCCTGCAGCGCAGGCAGCAGCGCGTCGATCATCGTGCGGTCCCCGGGGCGCGCGCCGCCAACCTGCTGAATCCGGTCCAAGCCCTCGCCAAGCGCATCCACCGCATCCTTGCCGCTGGCCGAGGCATCCCCGGCGGCTGCAAAGAAGATCGCCAGCAACACGCCGGATGATCCGCCCATTGTCTGGCTTAGGTTGACACTGATAGCGCGGTAAAGCTGCGTCAGATCCGCCAACGGCAATTGCCCCAACGCACCGTTCAGCGCCCGCGCTGCAGTGGCCAACGTACTGCCGGTATCGCCATCGCCCGATTTGGCATCCAGCGCGTTCAGCTCGACCTCGGCCGCGATCAGAATATCGCAAGCGCGCGCAATAAACGCCCGCGTCGGCGCGCTTTCCGATGCCAGCGGCTGTACCGGGGTCAACCCATCGGGCAACGGCACAACCGCCACCGCGCCCATCGGTAGACAACCGGGCCACGCCCAGCAGGCCACCGGAGCCGCCAGCGCCGCGCCAAATTCGTCAGCCACCGGCAGCAACGACACGGAAAACCCCTGCATATCCAGCGAGGTCATCATCGGCGCAGGCCCCACCATCCACGCGATCTGCCCGCCAATCGCAGATCTCGCCAGTTCCTCGGCCAGAACCGCCATTTCCAGCGGGGTGGTCCCGCCCAGGTTATTCAGCAACGCCACATGCGCGCCTTCGCCAATTGTCGGCCCCAACCGGTCCACCACCATCGCCATCGCGTCGCGGGCGCCGGAAAAATCTACCTGCTCAATCCCCGCCTCGCCGTGAATCCCCAGACCCAGCTCGGCCTTGCCCGGTTCAATCCGCGCCTCTTTCGGCGATCCCGGCACCGTGCAGGTATCCAGAGACATGCCAATCGACACCACGCCGCTTATCACCCGCTGCGCCGCCTCGGTCACTGCCGCCAAATCCGCGCCCTGTTCGGCCAGCGCCCCGGCGATCTTGTGCACTAACAATGTCCCCGCCACGCCCCGCGCCTGCGGCAGGTCCGGCAGGGCGATATCGTCATCCACCACCACCATATTCACCTGCAACCCAAACGACCGGGCGCGCTCTGCCGCCAGCCCGAAATTCAACCGATCCCCGGTGTAATTCTTGACGATCAGCAAACAGCCCGCCTTACCGGTCACCGCCAGAATGCCCGCCAGAACCGCGTCGACCGAGGGCGAGGCAAACACATCGCCACACACCGCCGCCGTCAGCATCCCCTGCCCGACAAAACCGGCATGGCTAGGCTCGTGCCCTGACCCGCCGCCCGACACCAGCGCCACCTGCGATTTGTCCCAATCGGCGCGCACCACCACCTTGATATGCGGATACCCATCCAGCCGCGCCAAGCGGCCACCGGCAGTGCGCAGGGTGCCGTCAATCGCTTCGGTCACAAGGGTTTCTTTGGCGTTGATGAATTGCGTCATTGGGGGACTCCTGCGGTTATGCGCATGTCATTTGTATCGAAAAACAGCGGGTTACGCGGTTGAATGGCCAGGGTATCGCCAGGCCTTAGGTCGGTATGAATATCCGTCAGCGTTATAATGGCATGCCCGTCCATATGCAGATGCAGACGGGTCTGATCGCCCAAATGTTCCACCCGCACCACCTGCGCGTCACGCCCGGCACCCTGCTCTACATGTTCCGGCCGCAAGCCGATGGTTTTGGCCCCATCCGGCGCCCCGCCAAACAAATCGGCTGGCAACAGATTGATACGCGGCTGTCCCAAACGGCTGGCCACATAGAGGCTGACAGGGTTCTCATAAATCTCACGCGGCGTGCCGAACTGCACCAGTCGCCCGTGGTCCAGAACCCCCACATGGGTCGCCATGGTCATCGCCTCGATCTGGTCATGGGTCACGTATAAAACCGTCGCCCCCAGGTCCGCCTGAATGCGCTTTAACTCAATCCGCAACTCGGCCCGCAACTTGGCATCCAGCGAACTTAACGGCTCGTCCATCAGGAACAGATCGGGATTGCGCACCAAGGCCCGACCAATCGAGACACGCTGCATCTCGCCCCCCGACAGCTCGGTCGCCTTATTGTCCATCTTATGCGGGATTTGCAGCACTCTGGCCACCTCATCCACCCGCGTCTTGATCTGATCCTCGGGCATCCGGATGATCGGCGAGCGTAACGGGAACGCCAGATTGTCCCGCACGCTTAAGTGCGGATAAAGCGAGTATTGCTGAAACACCATCGCCACATTGCGCTGCGCCGGGGTCTCGTTGATCACCGACCGCCCGCCAATAAATATGTCGCCACTATCCGGCCGGTCCAGCCCAGAGACCAACCGCAAGGTCGTGGTCTTGCCCGCCCCTGTTGGCCCCAGCAAAACAACAAACGCCCCATCGGGAATGATCATCGTCACATCATCCAACGCGATGTCCGACCCAAATCGTTTCGAGACCCCGTTCAGCGACACCTCAGCCATGCGACAGCACCCCTTCGTTCAGGTCAGATTTCAGCGCCCGGCCCGATTGATTATCAAACAGTGTCACCGTGTCGCCATGAAACTCTAGCCCGACATTGTCGCCGACCTTGGCCACCAGCTCGGACGATATCCGCGCCTTGACGTTGCCATTGGCGGTCTTCAGCGTCACAATCTGCGTCGTGCCAAGATATTCCGAGGCAAGGATTTCACCGCGATACCCCCCCGCATCCGACAGATGCACATGTTCGGGGCGCACCCCAAACACCATATCGCCATCAAACGGCTCGCGCATCTCGGGCACCGGCAATCTTTCATGGTTCAGCAACACCGACGTGGCCCCGGCGTCAACCGCGCCATGAAATGGCAGAAAGTTCATCGACGGAGAGCCGATGAAATCGGCGACAAACATCGTCGCGGGCTTGTCGTAGATATCCTGCGGCGTGCCAAATTGCTCGATACTGCCATGGTTCATCACCACAATCTTGTCGCCCATCTGCATCGCTTCCAGCTGGTCATGGGTCACATAAACCGTGGTCGCGCCCATTCGGTCATGCAGCGCGCGCAATTCTTCGGCCATATGCTCGCGGAATTCCGCGTCCAGCGCGCCCAACGGTTCATCCATCATGAACGCCTTGGGATCACGCACAATCGCCCGCCCTAACGCCACGCGCTGCCGGTCCCCGCCCGACAAGCCGCCAACAGGCCGGTTCATAATGTCCTCAATGCCGAGGATCTTGGCCACCTCAGCCACCTTGGCACGCAACTGCGCCCGTGGCATGCCCTGACACACCAGCGGGTACGAAATGTTCTGGCGCACATTCATATGCGGGTACAGGGCGAACATCTGGAACACAAAAGCGATATCGCGCTCGTTGGCTGGCTTCTGGCCAACCTCTTCGCCGTCAATATAAATTTCGCCCGACGTCGGCAATTCCAACCCGGCAATCATCCGTAACGTGGTGGTCTTGCCACAGCCCGAAGGGCCCAGCAGCATAAAAAACTCACCATCCTCAATCTTGAACGACGACGACTGAACCGCCGTAAAGTCGCCAAAATCCTTGCGCAGATTGTTTATGATAATCTCGGCCATGCGCTACTCCGGAAAATGGCTGACGACGATGAACATCACCGTGCCGACCAACGTGGTGATAAACGAATAGGTATAGGCCCACAGCACATAGGGCTGCATCAGCATCACCACCCCAATGGCAATCAGGATTGAGGCCACCATTTCCCACGGCCCCCGGCGCAGCCGCATCAAACCACTTACAAAATCCGCCATAACCCGCCCCTTTTTCTTGTTCCAAATACTCCACCTGAACGCCCGAAACCGTATGCAAGATCACTCATTTGCGCACCGCCCCAAAGGTGATCCCGCGCAGCAAATGCTTGCGCAACAAGATGGTGAAAATCATCACCGGCAACAGAAAGATCGTCGCGCCCGCAGCCACAGCAGGCCAGTCCAGCCCGCCGACGCCGATAATCGTCGGGATAAACGGCGGTGCTGTCTGCGCCGTGCCTGATGTCAGCAGCACTGCAAAAGCATATTCGTTCCAGGCAAAGATCAGGCAAAAGATCGCGGTGGACGCAATCCCCGTGGCCGCCTGCGGCAACACCACTTTGTAAAACGCCTGAAACCGCGTGTAGCCATCGATCAACGCCGCTTCTTCATATTCGCGCGGAATCTCGTCGATGAAGCCTTTCAGCAACCACACCGCCAAGCTGATATTCACCGCCGTATACAGCAGGATCATCCCCAAATGGGTGTCTGAAAGCCCCAGTTTCCGATACATCAGGAAAATCGGGATCGCGACGGCAATGGGCGGCATCATCCGCGTACTGAGGATAAAGAACAGCAGGTCATCTGCCAGCGGTATCCGGAACCGGCTGAACGCATAAGCTGCCAATGTTCCCAACACGATACTCAGGAAAGTTGATCCAAACCCGATGATCACCGAATTCAGGAACCGCTCGCCAAATTTCGACGGGCCGACGATGACCATGCCCCGGTCGCGCACAATTTTCTCGGCAAAGCCTTCGGGCGGTGGCAGCGCCGCAAGATCATCCTTGGCCACCCGTGTACGGGTGGTGAACAGGTTCACATAGCCCTCTAACGATGGTTCAAAAAACACTTTCGGCGGATAGCTGATTGAATCGGTTGGGCTCTTGAACCCGGTCAGCATGATCCAGGCCAGCGGGATCATGGTGATCACCGCATAGACAATAACCAGCGTTCCGGCGACCCACTTTTGTCGGTTGCTGGGCTCGGTGATGGAATATCCGCTCATCGCTCTTTCACCTTGTTCAGCGCCTTGACGTAGATCGACGCAAGGCCAAACACCGTCACAAACAATATGATCGCATAGGCGCTGGCATAGCCGGTGCGCCACTTTTCAAACGCTTCACGTTTGAGGTTGATCGAGGTCACCTCGGTCACCGATCCCGGCCCGCCCCCGGTCAGCTGCACCACCAGATCAAACATCTTAAAGTTCTCAATGCCCCGGAACAGCACCGCCAGCATCAGGAATGGCAGAACCATCGGCACCGTGATCGTGAAGAACTGGCGCAGCTTGCTGGCCCGATCAATCGCCGCGGCCTCGTAAATATAGTCGGGTATAGATCGGAGCCCCGCCAGGCAGATCAGCATCACAAACGGCGTCCACATCCAAGTATCGACAATCACAATCGACCACGGCGCCAGATCAACCGACCCCAGCATCTCGAAACTCGACGGATCACCGCCGGTGAAAAAGGTGACCATATAATTGAACAAGCCGATTTGCGGCTGATACAGGAACGTCCAGAAATTGCCGACAACCGCCGGGGACAGCATCATCGGCAACACAATTATGGTGGTCCACAAATCGTTGCCCTTGAACTTGCGGTTGATCAGCCAGGCCAGGGTGAACCCGATCAGCACCTGAAAGAAGATCGTCCAGAACAGAAAATGCGCCGTCGCCTGCATCGTCAGCCAGATATCGCTGTCGGTCAGGATACGTTCATAATTGCGAAACCCGATATACTCGACCACCCGGTTTGGCCGGTTGGCCTTGAAATTGGTAAAGCTCAGGTTGATCGTCCAGATCAGCGGAAAGATATTGATCGCCAACAGCAGAAAGATCGCCGGACCAACAAAAATCCAGGCAATCGCCCGGTCAGAAAGACCGCGGATCTTGCGCGCGACGCCCGGTGGTGTGGCCTTGGCTACGTGATCTATTGGGGTGTCGGGCATAAGGAACGCTTTCTGGCATGTCTATAGATGCCCCGGACATTATCCGGGGCCTCTACTGTGTCAGGTAAGGCCCCGGGAACATCCCGGGGCATTTGGATTTTTAGAGTTTACCTTCGTCTTCAAAGACTTCGGTCCAGTCTTCGATCAACTTATCCAGCGCTTCCTGTGCGGTGCCCTGATCGGCCACGATGTAATCATGCATCCGCTTTTGCATCGCAAGCAACAACTCGGCATAGGCTGGTTCCTGCCAGAAATCCTGAACCCCATCCATGGCCACCAGGAAGTCACCGGCAAACGGCGCACTATCCAGGAAGCCTGGGTCATTCAGCACCGAATTATGCGCCGAATAGCCGCCCAGCGACCACCATTTTGCCTGAACATCGGGGTCCGAGAACCACTTGATATACTCAAGAGCCGCATCCTGCTTGTCAGAATACGAGATCACCGAAAT
>JBLINN010000152.1:0-10197 GCA_047639325.1 Paracoccaceae bacterium
GGCATTGTTCTGCGGTGGGTTCACGAAAAAGTCGATCTTGTCGCCGCCGGTATTCGGGTCGGCATAAAGACCGGGGAAGAAGGCAAACCAGTTCATCGCCATGGCGACCTGACCGGATTTGAACGCGTCCAGGCTTTCGCCCATATAGGCGTTGGTGTATCCTGGTGGGGTCGCGGTTTTATAGAACTCCTTATAGAATTCCAATGCTTCCACGGCCTCTGGCGAATTTACAGCGCCTTCCATGTCATAGCTGCCCGGGGTGTTTTCATACTTGAAACCCCAAGGGTACAGCGCGCCAGTGACGCCCATGGTGATGCCCTCAGAGCCACGCTCGGTAAAGATCGCCGCGCCGTAAATCTTCTGGCCATCAATCTCGCGTCCTTGGAAGAACTGCGCGATTTTCAACAGCTCTTTCTGGGTCTTTGGCTCGCCCAGTTCTTCGCCGGTCGCATCTTTATAAGCTGCCTTGATGTCGTCGCGGGCAAACCAGTCTTTGCGGTAGAACCAGCCATTGGCATCCGCCATCGCTGGCAGCGAATAATAGTTCGGCGTGCCCTTGGGCCATGTCGAATAAGCATAGACCGTGGCGGCAGCAAAATCGTCCATGCTGATGCCGCTCGAGTCAAAGAAATCGTTCAGCTTGACGTAATGGCCGTTTTCCGCCCCGCCGCCGATCCATTGGCTGTCGCCAATCAGCAGGTCACACAGTTTCCCGCCTGAATTCAGTTCGTTCTGCATCCGGTCGGCAAAATTGGGCCAGGGAATGAATTCGAAATTCATGTTGTGGCCCGATTGCGTCTCAAATTCCTTGGACAGTTCCACCAGTGCATTGGCGGGATCCCAAGCCGCCCAGCACAGGGTCAGATCGTCAGCCCGCGCATCGCTGGCGGCAAAGCCGGACACCGCGGTAATCGCTGTGGCAGCCAAAAGTCTGGATATCTTCATTATCAGTTCCTCCCGTTTTTCGCATCGTCTGACCGGCCGCCATTATTCTGCCGCACATCTCAGGCGATGACCGAAAGCCTAGTTGAGGGACGTGCCTCAAGTAAAGATGAATTTGAGGTACGCTCATCATTTTGCAAAGCACCCAAATTTTCAGGGCCGATCTACCCGACGATTACGCAGGGTAAAGCGCTGATATCACATGTTCAATTTTACCCAGGCCGCATTGCGATCCGACGACCGCACGCAGGCGTCGACAAAGGCAACACCCGCCAGCCCATCCGCCACGGTTGGGAAAACCACCTCCGTCGGAATCGCCTTGCCCGCCGCCCGGGCGCGAATCGCCACAGCCGCCTCGCTGTAGATGTTGGCGAACCCTTCCAAGTATCCTTCGGGGTGGCCGGGCGGTGTGCGGCTCAGCCGATTGGCGGCGTCACCTGTCCCCGCATTGGCCCGCGTCAAACGGCGCGGCGGCTCTCCCAAAGGGGAATGCCACAGCGTATTTGGCTCTTCCTGAAACCATTCCAGACCGCCCTTAGTGCCGTAAACCCGCAGCCGCAGCGCGTTTTCATTACCCGGCGCCACCTGGCTGGACCACAACATGCCGCGCGCCCCGCCAACATAGCGCATCATCACATGCGCATTGTCATCCAACCGCCGCCCTTCGACAAAGCGATGCAGATCAGCAGCCAGCGTTTCCACCTCTAACCCGGTAACAAAACCGGCCAGATTGAACGCATGCGTGCCGATATCACCAATGCACCCCCCCGCGCCCGATTGCGCCGGATCGGTCCGCCACCCCGCCTGTTTCTGGCCAGTGGTTTCCAGCGGCTCGGTCAGCCAGTCCTGCGGATATTCCACCTGAACCACCCGCAAATCGCCCAAATCCCCGGCCTGGATCATCTCGCGCGCTTGGCGCACCATCGGATAGCCGGTGTAATTGTGGCTTAGCACAAACAGCGCGTCAGATTTTTCGGCCAGCTGCACCAGCTTGCGGGCCTCTGGCAATGTCGCGGTCAGCGGCTTGTCGCAGATCACGTGAATGCCTCGCTGCAAAAACGGTTTAGCAGCCTGATAATGCACGTGATTCGGGGTGACGATTGCCACCACGTCGATCCCCAGTTTCAGCCGCGCCTCGCGCTTGGCCATATCGTCGAAACTGTCATAAACCCGGTCCGCAGGCAGGCCCAAATCAGCGCCCGAGGCCTGCGATTTTTCCGCGGTCGAGCTGAAGCAGCCCGCGACCAGTTCAAAATGATCATCCATCCGCGCCGCGATCCGGTGCACTGCGCCGATAAACGCATCACGCCCGCCGCCGACCATGCCCAAACGGATGCGGCCCGGATGAGTGGTGGATGTTCCTTCGATACTCATGTCGCGTCCCCCACCCCCAGCATCCGTCGATTGGCCGCATCATCCGTGCCGCCATCTGCAAAATCGTCAAAGGCCTTTTCGGTGACCCGAATGATATGATCCTTGACAAACCTCGCCCCTTCACGCGCGCCATCTTCGGGATGTTTCATCGCGCATTCCCATTCGACAACCGCCCAGCCGTCATAGCCATATTGCGTCAGCTTCGAGAATATCGCGCGGAAATCGACCTGCCCGTCACCCAGCGACCGGAATCGCCCGGCACGGTCGATCCAGGATTGATAGCCGCCATAAACGCCTTGGCGTCCAGTTGGATTAAACTCGGCATCCTTTACGTGGAACATGCCGATGCGTTCGTGGTAAATGTCAATGTTATCCAAATAATCAAGGCATTGCAGGACGTAGTGCGACGGATCATACAGCATCTTGGCGCGCGGATGCTGATCCACCCGGTCCAGGAACATCTCGAAACTAACACCATCATGCAGGTCTTCGCCGGGGTGGATTTCGTAACACAGATCCACTCCGTTTTCTTCGCCGTGATCCAGAATAGGCCGCCAGCGCGCCGCCAATTCGTCAAATGCCGCCTCGACCAGCCCCGCCGGGCGCTGTGGCCACGGATAGACATAGGGCCAGGCCAAGGCGCCAGAAAACGTCGCATGCGCCCCGATCCCCATATGCCGACTGGCGGTAATCGCCATTTTCACCTGATCCACCGCCCAGGCCTGCCGCGCCGCGGGATTACCCCGCACAGACGGGTCCGCAAAGCCGTCAAACGCCTCGTCATAGGCGGGATGCACCGCCACCAATTGGCCTTGCAAATGGGTCGAAAGTTCGGTCACTTCTACGCCGTTTTCGCGGGCAATCCCCTTGAACTCGTCACAATACCCCTTTGAAGATGCTGCCTTTTTCAGATCAATCAGCCGCTCGTCCCAGCTGGGCACCTGCACCCCGCCATAGCCGCAATCCGCCGCCCATTTGGTGATCGACTCCCAGCTGTCAAACGGCGCCTCGTCCCCGGCAAACTGGGCCAGAAACAATGCCGCCCCTTTGATGGTTTTCATGTCATCCTCCCATTGATGTAACATCGCCATGTAATATGCTTATTTTGTTCAGAAATACCCAATCACGGCATGTTTTCCTTCAGCACAATCTCAATCCTGATAACTTCTTGCGACGGGATCACATCAATGCCATCGCATTGCGCCCGCAACACCCGCGTGGCGCTGCGTGCCAGATGCCCGGCATTCTGGTTGATGATCACGTCCGTGGTGCCGTCGCTCAGCGATTGGCGGGAATGGGTGGTCAGGTCATGGGCGATCACCACCAGCTTGTCCCGCAGCCCGGCCTCTTCCAGAGTTTGCGTCACGCCGCGCAACCCCGCCCCGGCGCAATAGACGCCGACAACATCCGCATTGGTCGACAGGCATTGCGCCATCACCTGCGCCGTCAGCGCATGATCGTCGCGCCCCTCGACCGAGGGCAATGTGGCCAGATTAGGAAACGCACGCGCGATCACCTCGTCAAAACCGATGCGGCGTTCCACCATGTCGCGGGCCTGCATCGTGTTGACCACCATGGCAATCTTGCCCGGGCGCGGACCCACAAAGCGCCCCATCAGAACCGCCGCCGTGCGCCCCGCCGCTACATTATCAATACCGACAAAATGGTCACGTTCTGAATTCGGCTGATCGGTCACCAGCGCCACCACAGCGACCCCCTTGGCCTTAAGCCGGGCGATCATATCGCGCACCATCGGGGTTTCATTGGCCATAATCGCCACCCCGTCCACACCAGTGCGTTCCAACTCGGCCACCAGCCGTTGCAGCGCGGCAGGGTCGTGATGCGGCACGGCGATTGTTTCGGTCTCGGACCGGTCACCCAACAGGCCGGACCCGGCCTCGGCAATCGCGTCGCACAGGGCTCTCAGGAACTGACTGGGGCTGTCGGGCACCACAAAGACAAACCGATACCGCCGCTGCCGCGCCAGATTTGCGGCTGAAATGTCGCGCACATATCCCAGCGCCTGCACCGCGTCTTGCACCCGTTGCACCGTGGCTTTGCGCACACCCGGGCGCGCGTTTAGAACCCGGTCAACCGTTGCCAGGCTGACCTGTGCCTCTTTGGCAATATCGTGTACGGTTGGTTTTCCCATGATCAACGGCTCCTGCCAGACACGGTAATCCGCCCGCTTGAGGTACGTCAATCATTTCTGCAAGGTTTCTGGGGGTCTGGACATTGCCAAACCCCCAAATTGTCGAACCGCCCGGTAAAAACGGGCGGTTTGGTTTACACCTTTTCTTGGGTGTATTTCTTTAGCTCGACCCGGGCAACCTGACGGCGATGCACCGCATCGGGGCCATCGGCCAGCCGCAAGGTGCGCACATGGGTCCAGGCCTGTGCCAACGGCGTATCCTGCGAAATACCCTGCCCGCCGAACATCTGCACCGCCTCGTCGATCACCTTTAGGGCAACGCGCGGCGCCACCACCTTGATCTGCGAAATCCACGGCGCGGCAGCCCGGGCGTCGCCCTGATCCATGTACCAAGCGGCTTTCAGACACAGCAGACGCGCCATCTCGATCTCCATCCGGCATTCGGCGATGATGTCGAAATTTGCCCCCAGATTAGCCAATTTCTTACCAAACGCCTCGCGGGACAGCGACCGACGGCACATCTGCTCCAGCGCGCTTTCGGCCTGACCAATGGCGCGCATACAGTGGTGGATACGTCCAGGGCCAAGCCGCCCTTGGGAAATCTCAAAGCCACGGCCTTCGCCCAGCAGCAAGTTTCCGGCCGGCACCCGCACATTGGTGAACCGGAGGTGCATGTGACCATGCGGCGCGTCGTCGTGGCCGTAGACCTCCATCGCGCGCAAAATCTCGATACCCTCTGCGGCGGCGGGCACGATGATCATCGACTGGCGGTTATGTTTCGGCATTTCTTCACCGCCGGTTTTCACCATGACGACATAGACCGCGCAACGTGGGTCCCCGGCCCCCGAAGACCACCATTTTTCGCCGTTCAAGACATAGTCGTCACCATCACGCACACAGGACATGCAAATATTGGTGGCATCCGAACTGGCCACATCCGGTTCGGTCATCAAATAGGCGGACCGGATTTCGCCAGCCAAAAGCGGCGTCAACCAGGTGTCTTTCAGTGACTGCGACGCATAACGTTCAAACACTTCCATATTGCCAGTGTCTGGCGCGGAACAGTTGAACACCTCGGCCCCCAGCGGGGTCTTACCCATTTCTTCCGCGAAATAGGCGTATTCAACGGTGCTCAGGCCAAAACCCTTGTCACTGTCGGTCAGCCAGAAATTCCACAAGCCTTGCGCCTTGGCCTTGGCTTTCAAGCCTTCCAGAATCTCGGTCTGGCGGGCGGTATATTGCCAGCGATCGCCGGTCGCGACCTCAACCTGATATTCGTCTTCCATCGGCATCACCTCGTCGCGGATCATCGTTACGACACGATCCAGCAAAGCGCGGTTTTCCGCCTTCATTCCAAAGTTCATATCCATGGACAAACTCTCCCAACCGATTGCGCGGCACTGCCGCCTTTACCTTTGGTCAGAGGATGGCTTAGTTAACATGGGAATGTCTATGGGGCGCGACGGGACGTCACGTAAAAACAACGGATTATTGACATGGCTTTGCTGATCGACATCGGAATTCCGGGCTGGATGGAAGATTCAGATCTGGCGGGGGAAGTGCGCGCGCTTTTGCCCGATGCCGACGTACGCACCCGCGCCAATCTGGGCGACGTGACGCAAATTCGCATGCTGGCCGTGTCGTCACTGGCGCCCGATCTGCCCGCGCAATTGCCAAATCTGGAGCTGGTGCAAAAGCTGGGCGCTGGGGTGGAAACCATCGTCAATCACCCCGCCTTGCCCCCCCGGGTGCGGGTGGCACGGCTGAAACCCGTCGCCCCGGCGCAAGAGATTGCCGAGTTTTGCCTAGCCTATATCCTGCGAGGCCAGCGCAACATGGCGGCGCACGAGAACGCCCAGACCCGCCACGCGTGGGAACCGGTCGAGCCGCGCTATGCCCCCGACACCACCGTCGGCGTGCTGGGCTTGGGCCATATCGGCGGCTGCACTGCGTCGCTGTTGCGCCATTTGGGGTTCCGGGTGATCGGCTGGGCGCGCTCGGCCAAATCCATCGACGGGGTTGATTGCCGCCATGGGGGTGATGCGCTGGCCCCGATGTTGGCGGAATGTGATTATGTGGCGGCGATTTTACCCTCAACCACCGCCACGCGTGGTCTGTTTGATGCACAATTGCTGAACGCGATGAAGCCCGGCAGCCTGTTGATCAATGCCGGGCGTGGCGACCTGATTGACGAAACCGCGCTGATCGACTGCCTGAACACCGGCCCGTTGGCAGGCGCCGTTCTGGACGTTCTCAGCACCGAACCTTTACCGCCGGAAAACCCCCTGTGGGCACATCCTGGCGTCACCATCACACCGCATGTGTCGGGTTGGCATCTGGGCGACGCGCTGAAGGATGTGGCCGAGAATTACCGTCGCCTGATCGACGGCACACCGCTGTTGCACGAAGTAGACCGCGCCCGCGGTTATTAAAGCAACCGAACCGGAAAATTTCAAATTTTCCGACTCGATTTCTTTGAAAGAAATCGGCTATCCCCGCTGACGTAGGTTGCCTCTGTCTAGGTCACCACTTTGCCTGCCATGCGTCGGATAAAGCTGGCGCAATCCTCGGGGGCGGTGATCGGTATCATATGCCCGCGCCCCGGCAGGCTTTCACAGCTTAACCCATGCGCCACCATGCCTTGCCCATGCAAATCAGGATCCAACAGGTTGTCATCCGCCCCGTATAAAATCCCGCCCGGGGTTTTCAACGCGGTGTCATAGCGCGCCACCAGTGCTGGCATCTGCGCCTCGACCGCGCAGAGATCAGACGAGGCGGTGATAAACGCGCCCGGGCGCAAGCCCAACGCCGCGCCAGCCTTATCCATGAAATCAGGTGGGCAGGTTTCCGGGGCAAAGGCCTCGGCCAGCATTTTGCCGGCGGCGAATTTGGCGATCGGCCCGGCGATGGTATTGCCAATCAGGCGCCGCAGGAAAGACGAGCGGATTTCCAGCCCTTTGAACATGTCCGGCGTCCCGGGCTGTACTTGGGTCAACGGGCACAGCAACGCCAAGGCTGTGGTCTTGTCAGGCCGGTCCATCGCCATCGACAGGGCCACCGCCCCGCCCAGTGAATGCCCCACCAGCACCGCAGGGCCAATCCCCAGCGTATCCAGCAGTTCGCCGATCATCTGCCCCTGTTCGGCCAGCGGCGCGCCGTCGCCGGCATCCAACACCGAATAGCCACAGCCGGGCCGATCCACCGCGATCACCCGATAGTCAGCCGCCAACATCCCCGACACCGCATAGGTGAAATGCTGCAACTGCGCCGACAGCCCGTGGATCAACACCACAGGCGGTGCATCCCTTGGGCCCAGATCAACATAATGCAGCGCCGCGCCTTTTACCCGCTGAACCTGCCCCGGTTGTGGCACCACCTGTTCGGCATCACGCGCTAACGTACGGCTCCACAAATTGGCCAGCCCCAGCAGGGCAAACCCACCTAGGATCACAAAAATCAGGATGGTCATGGCAATTTCCTTTGCGCGGGTCCGGTTGGCCCGATGCTAGGGCGCGCAACACCGCATTACCACCGGGTTTTCGCGCTTTAATCAGCGGTTCTCAACGGCGACAGCTGCACCAGAACCACCGTCAGCAGCGGCAACGCAAACCCAAGCACCGCCACGGTGATCAGCAACCAACCCAACTGGGTATAATCGGCGGCGATTTCAATCACCTCACTACCCGGTGCACGTACCTCGCGCGTGACGGTGAAATACTGGTTCAGGTATTTGGTACCCAGACTGCTGGCCGACAACGCCAGATTGGTGAACGAGGCCATGACGGCGAAAAATGTCGCCTTCAGATTGGACGGCGCATTGCGCGCGATCCACGCCAGCATCGGGATCATCGCCACCTGCCCCAGCGGCGATTCCAACCCGGTATCCATAATCGCGATAAACTCCGCATCCACGACGCCGCCGGTCAGCGCCGATGTCCAGTGATGCAGCCCGTAATAGAGGCCGATATTGGGCAGCGACAACACCGCCGCCACCACCGTCAGCAGGATCACAATGCGGGTGATCGCCTGACTGGCCATCATCGGGCGCAACGCGATAATCCCCGCCAGTGTCAGGACCGAGGTGATCAGATACAACACCGACAGAAATTGTTCGTCAAACCCCAGCACGTCAATTTCAAACCAGGTGGCGGCAGCCCCCGGCAAGGGCACGGCGCGGAACACAAAGATGATGATTGCCGTGCCCACCAATGCGCGCGCCTTGGCAGGCTCTAGCCGGGAAATCAGCTGGCGCATCAGGAACAGCACAATCGCCATCGACCCGGCAAACACCACTTCTTGCGCATAGGCGTTGTTGGACAGGCCAATCGCCAGCGACAGCGCCACAAACACCAGACCACCGGTGAAATACCAATGGTTGACCTTTGGCGCCTCGGTGTCGCGCCCCATTGCCTTGGTCGTGGCGGCCTGCGTCATCCCACTGCGCAGCAACTGCTGCCAGGTCCGTCGTGCCTGCAACGACGCCAGCAAAACGCCGGATACGGAAATCAGCGGAATAGCCAGCGCAATCAAATAGATATTGGCATAGATTGCGGCCTTGGCTTCCTGGCTTAGCACCTCGACCCCGGAAAACATCACGATGTTCAGTAACGCCACCGCCACCGTGCCGCTGATCAGCGAAAACCGCCCCAGCGTCTGCATGGTGGTGTGCATCGCCTTGGATTGCGACTCGGGGATCGGCTGGCCCGTCGCGTCGACCCGTGGCACCGCCTCGACCGACATCGCATCCGCCACCGCGTCCTGAATGACGTAGCCCACCGGCGACAACAGCGCCGCGATGACAAACCACGCCTCGACCGGCAAGATTGCCGCCATCATCGCGCTGTCGGTGATCAGCAGATACATGATCATCAGGCTGGTGGCGATCAGCCCGGCGCCCAGATAAACCAGCAGCCCCTTCCAGCGCCAGATCAGATCCACCAGATGGCCCAGCGGCATTTTCAACGCCCAGGGCAGCCCGGCCCAAAAGGCGATTCCGGCCAGAAAAGCGGCCGATAACCCCAGGTAATCCTTGACGAAAAACGTCCCCACAATGGCCGTCAGCCCGGACACCCCGGCAGAAAAGTAGATCATCAATGGCGGCAGGAAGGACCAGCGCAATTGCCGCCCCAGATCCAGCACAACCGCGTCAAACCACCCCTTCTGGGTCTTACCGTCCATATTTCGCGCCCCTACTACCCCACGTTGCTGCCTGCATCATCACCCACCAACCGCAATCTCGCAAACCGCCCCCAGCGCGTGATCCTGCATCTGCGGAAACGCCACCAACAGCCCGATACGCGGCTGCCCTTGTCGGGTCGCGCTCATCCCATCCCCTGCCGAAACACAATTAGCGCGCGTTCCATCACATCGGGGGCGCAAATGGTGGCGCGCAAGCAATTCGGCAGGCCGTATCCCGCCATACCGCGCATCAGCAATCCTTGGGCGCGCAACGCCTGATCGACCATTCCGGCCACTTCAGGCGTGTCAAAGCGCAACAGCACAAACTTGGTGTAACTGGACGGCACCTGGATCCTCAATTCGCGCAGATCGCGGGCAAATTTGTTGCGGATATCACTGGTCTGCGCCACCACCTGCTGCAAATGCGTCTGATCATCCATCGCGGCGGTGGCCATCGCCTGTGACACGCTGGTAATGTTGATTGGGTTCAACAGCTTGCGAATTTCAGCCGCCACATCGGGCGGAAAATACCCCCCACCCACCCGCGCCCC
>JBLINN010000153.1:0-10044 GCA_047639325.1 Paracoccaceae bacterium
TTTTTCCATCTGGCTGGCATGGATGGAACAATACAAGAACATTTCCGATTGGCAAGCCGTGTATCACTACATCCTGTGCTGCCGGATCAAAGGGGATAAGCCTTGACCCGGATATTGTCCGGGCCCAGTTCCTTGGCCAGGCTTTGGGTCAGGCCGATGATGCCAAATTTGGCCGACGAATACGGGGTGCGAAAGGCATAGCCATGCTTGCCCGCCGCCGATGACATGCTAACAATCGACCCCCCTTTGGCCGCCTTCAACATCGGCACGGCGCGCCGGGCACATAGAAACTGGCCGGTCAGGCAGATATCGATACAACGTTTCCAGTCCTCAACCGCAATATCTTCGATCCCGCCCGTCGGCCCGGCAATGCCCGCATTGTTGATCAGCGCGTCCAATCCGCCAAGCCTGTCCTGAACCATATCGAAAAAGTGATCCACCGCGTCCGGGTCCGACACGTCGGCGACAATGGACGGGCAATCCCCCAGTTCCGCAGAGGCCGATTTCAGGGCAGCCGCGTCCAGGTCACAGATCGCCACACGCGCGCCTTGCGCATGCAGAACCCGCGCAATCGCCAGCCCAATGCCGTTGCCTCCGGCGGTGATGGCAACACGTTGCCCGTTTAGCCCCGGAAGGCAAAGCGTTTGAGCGTCAGACATAATTACGTACTCCTTTTTTCGCGCAGGGCGATGACAGCGGTCAGAATAACCAGGCCAAAAAAGACCAATATGAGGCCGGATCAATCCTGATCACAAGCCAACTGCCTGTCGACACGTGGCACAATGTGATCGGAGAACCGACCTTCGCAGATGCCATCCTGGACCGGATCGTTCACAACGCCTATCGCCTCAATCTCGAAGGCCAGTCTATGCGAAAGCCCAAAACCAAGACCGTTGATGAAACGCACGTCATCTGACACTGACAACATGCGCCTCGAAGCAGCGTGTCGAAGATGGCCGGATACCCCGGTATGGGTGGCCGGATGTCGCTGGAATAGGTGGCCGGATACGTCGGAATGCGCACGCCCTGCCCCAACGCCAGAATGGCAAGAAAGGACGACAAGACCAACAATGCATTCCAATAGCGAAAACCTGTAAAGACATTTCCCAATATGACCTGCGTCAGGATCAGCATGATCAATCAACAGGCGAATGCTGGCAGGGTATAGCGCAACATTCCCGAATGCCTGGCCCAGAACCCCGGCGTGTCCGCAGATGCCGCAGCCTTGGTTTTGGTCACAAAATCCAGCCTTGTGTCGGTGGCTTGGCGTTGCGAGACAAGCGTGCCCTTGCGACGGGCAGGCAGGTATGCTTTCGCCGCGTGCAGTTTGTGGGTCAGCGGGCTGTCGGCGGAAAAAGATCCCGCCAAGACAGCCAACAACAACACAGGCTTTCAGCAATTGTCGAATAGTAGGCCGACACGTTCAGCGACAACAGAATATTGACGACGACCATCAGGATATAGGCGCCAAAAACAGTTCCAACCCGCCCTTGCCGCCGCCCAATCGGGTGCCGCCAATCACGACCGCCGCAAAGGTTGGCAACGGCAGGGAATTACCAACCAGCGGATCACCCGACCCGGTTTGGGCGTTGACAAAAACCCCTGCCAGCCCGTACAGCCCGCCAGCCAGAACATAGGTGGTAAAACAACCCAATGGGTGCGCAGCCCGGTGGCTTCTGCCGCCTCGGGGTCGCTGCCCACCGCATAAAGCGCGAGACCGAAGGGGGTTCGTTTCAGCCACAGCCAAAGCAGAACCGTCACCCCGATCATCACAATGGATGCGGGCAGAACATTTGCAACCGCGTCGCCCATATAGGCCCCGCCCAGCGACGGCGCGACAAAGCCACCGGGTTTGCCCATCACCAACAGGGTCAGCCCCTGAATGATAAACATCGCCGCCAGCGTCACCACGATGGGCTGAAGCCGCAGAAAGGCGATGAAAAAGACGTTAATGGCCCCTCCCCCCATGCCCACACCAACCCCCACAGCGGTCCAAAGCACAACCGAGGCCTCATAATTCGTCGGGTCCATCCGACTTGCCAGAACCGCGTTGACCAACGACTCAACCGCGCCCGCCGACAGGTCAAACCCGCCCGACAAGATCACCAATGTCTGCCCCATGGCAGCAAGCGCGGTGGTCGCGCCGCCGCTGGCCATAAACGAGATATCAAAACAGGACAGCGGATAGGGGCTGATGGCGCTGGTCAGGCCAAGCAGGGTTACGAAAACCACAAAGGCTACCAGTACCGGTCTGTTGCGTTTCAGCCCGCGCAAGATTATCTGCCCTGCCTGATTGCGGCCCATAAACGACGGTTCCGCGTTGCTCATGCTGCGGTCTCCCGCTCATTTCGCACATCTCTGTCCGTCGGCAGAGTTTTTGGCACCAAAGGCGGCCTGAACTAAGAGAGAGTCTAGCTCATCTGGTTGGTTTGATTATGCGGCGCGTTGTCTGTGATGCAAGCGGCGCGCTTCGAGTGTCTTTCGTTTGATCCTTTCCCTTTGTTGCAGGATGGCTTTGTCACGTCCGAAGTAGACGTCAGACGGCGTGACGTTGTTCAGGCTCTCGTGGAAGCGCTGATGGTTGCAGTGATCGACGAAGGCTTCGATTTGCGTCTCAAGGTCACCCGGCAGGAAGTAGTTTTCCGGCAGGATGCGGTTCTTCAAAGTCTGATGCCAGCGCTCGATTTTGCCCTGTGTCTGGGGATGATATGGTGCACCGCGAGCGTGCTTCATACCTTTGTCGTGCAGCCATTCCGCCAAGTCGCCGGAGACATAACTGGACCCGTTGTCGCTGAGCAGACGCGGCTTGTGAACGACGTGAACCTGGTCGCAGCCTGATGCCTGCAAAGCCAGAACCAGTGTGTCCGTCACATCCTCTGCCCTCATGTTCGTACAAAGCTTCCACGAGATGATGTAACGACTGTAGTCGTCCAATATCGTGCTGAGATAGAACCAGCCCCAACCCAAAACCTTCAAGTAGGTGAAGGTCACTGCCTTCCCGTGGCCCATGAGAGTTTCGCCTCGGCTACGCCGATTGTAACCAGTGGCTTTCTGCCAGGTCATCCGCCCGCAGGCTGCGATGTCGGTGATATGGCGGTCTCGTGCTGTCGGATTGCAGGCCGCATTGGGGCTCAAGATCGCATTTCTGGGAGGTGGGATCGTGACCTCGGTCTGAACCGCCCCCAGTTTGCCGGAGGCTCCAAAGTAAGTATGGATGGAGCCTATGGAAAAAAGTAACAGAGCAAACCGGTTTTCGACCGAGGTGCAGCTTGCGACAGGAGCGCCGTTTGCGCTTGGTTTTATGTTTCTCGTCAAGCCATTTATTACCCGGCAGGCGCATGCGCAGCATGCTGCTGAGAGGGCGCCCTCGCCGAAGATCTTCAGGCCAGTACTGTCCACCACCAGATGTATTGGAGCGCGACTGTTCGGTGTTCGCTTTTCAGACAAAGCCAAGCCGTTGCCCCGGCGCGATAGCGTCGAGAAATCCGGCACCGCAATCTCGACCCCAAGCAAAGCCGCGACACGACGCATGAAGCCTTGGGTTTGCCGCAGGGGTTGGGGGAAAACCACGCCTAGCGTCAGGCAAAGCCCAAGCGCCAGAACCGAGTAACGCGGCTGTCCACCACGCGTCGTATGGCGCGGCGCCGACCACAGCCCAAGCGCATCTTCACTGATCCAGACCGTCAGATCACCACGCCGCCGCAGGCCCTCGTTGAACTTGTGCAGCATCTACAGCATCCTCAAGGGAACAAGCCGCATCCGATATCAGTGGTGCCGTGATCCATGCAACAAGGCCCTTTGTCATACCGATAAAGGGCGGCTGAACCGGGACCAACCCAAGCAGGTGAGATCGACGGAAATGAAGGATCCAATCTGGACCTCAGTCCTCCGAATTTGCCCATCAGGTGGCATGAACGTCCCTTACGTGGCCGTCTTTTACGGGGCTGACGTCAGACCGCGGACAATATCCGCAATATTTGCAAGTTGCCCCGACAACGGGTTGGTTTTTCGCCAGACCATGCCAATTGTTCGTACCGGCCGTGGCACGGCCAAGCGGGCCACGGATACAGCGGCAGAGCGAGTCTCGATTGGAACGGCCATATCCGGAATCAGCGTCACCCCGATTCCGGCGCCAACCATCTGGACCAGTGTCGACAAAGAACTGCCTTCGATCAAGTCACGGGGTGGGGTCGACGACAAATTGCAGAACGACAGGGCCTGTTCGCGAAAACAATGGCCCTCTTCCAGCAATAACAGTCGCATTTCGCGCAGCATTGTTGCGTCTGGAACCGGCTTTTGTGCGTCCTCAAAAGGACGCACCAGGACGAATTCTTCGTCAAACAGCGCCTCTTCGTGCAAGGACGGTTCTGATATCGGCAAGGCCACGATGGCCGTATCAAGACGCCCGCCAATAAGATCCTCGATCAGTTTTTGCGTCACCGCCTCGCGCGGGCGCAGGTCCAGCCCCGGGTAATGCGTGGTGAGAAGGCCGATGAAATGCGGCAGGAAATAGGGGGCAATGGTTGGAATGACGCCAAACCGAAACCGACCGGCAAGCGGGCCGTGAGAGGCGCGCGCCAAATCATCCAGTTCATCCACTGACCGCAGAATATCGCGGGCACGCGACGCAAAAACCTCGCCCAGATTTGTCAGGCGGATCCGTTTTGGCCCGCGCTCGACAAGTTGGGCGCCAAGAATATCCTCTAGGTCTTTAATCTGCACCGACAAGGCGGGCTGCGAGATTCCGCAATCCTCTGCCGCTTTGCCAAAATGGCCAAGCCGGGCGAGGGCCTCAAAATACTTCAGATGTTTCATGGTCACATTGCTCATAGGGTCAGCTTATTGCACTCATTAGAAAATGCAATTTTATCTAATGCAGTTTTTGCTATACTTCTGACGCAAATGGACAGGCTGGGCACACCTAGGGGTCATATTCTGGCAAGATGCCGAAAGGGACCCGAATCGCGACTAGCCGGTCATTCCCATTATTGACAACAGATGAACCACGATTGGAGAGATAAATGGACGGAAATGACGTCAGTAACGCAGGCAAATGCCCGGTCATGCATGGCGCAGTCACCCACACGGGGTCGTCGGTTATGGATTGGTGGCCAAACGCGCTGAACCTCGACATCCTGCATCAGCACGACACCAAGACCAATCCACTGGGCGCAGATTTTGACTATCGGGAAGAGCTGAAGACACTGGATGTCGAGGCGCTGAAAAAAGACGTGCACGCGCTGATGACCGACAGCCAAATCTGGTGGCCGGCCGACTGGGGACATTACGGTGGCTTGATGGTGCGCATGGCCTGGCATTCGGCCGGGTCCTATCGCTTGGCGGATGGCCGTGGTGGCGGCGGCGCGGGCAACATGCGCTTTGCACCGCTGAATTCCTGGCCCGACAATGTCAGCCTGGATAAGGCGCGCCGTTTGCTGTGGCCGGTCAAAAAGAAATACGGCAACAAGATCAGCTGGGCCGATCTGATCATCCTGGCCGGCACGATTGCCTATGAATCGATGGGGCTGAAGACCTTTGGTTTTGCCTTTGGGCGCGACGATATCTGGCACCCGGAAACCGACACCTATTGGGGCGCCGAAAAAGAATGGTTGGCTGATAGTGATGGGCGCTATGGCGATCTTGAGAACCCAGCCACAATGGAAAACCCATTGGCTGCGGTGCAGATGGGTCTGATCTATGTGAACCCCGAAGGCGTGAACGGCAAACCCGATCCGCTGAAAACCGCCCTGCATATCCGTGAAACCTTTGCCCGTATGGCGATGGATGACGAAGAAACCGCCGCATTGACGGCGGGTGGTCACACCGTCGGCAAGGCCCACGGCAATGGCGATGCCGATCTGCTGGGGTCGGAACCCGAAGCCGCCGGTGTCGAAGAACAGGGCCTGGGGTGGAGCAACCCGAATGGCAAAGGTGTGGGTCGGGACACCGTTAGCAGCGGCATTGAAGGCGCCTGGACCACCCATCCGACGCAATGGGACATGGGGTTCTTCAAGCTGTTGTTTGGCTATGAATGGGAACTGCGCAAAAGCCCCGCCGGGGCCTGGCAGTGGGAACCGATCGACATCAAGGAAGAAGACAAACCGGTTGATGTCGAAGACCCGTCAATCCGCCTGAACCCGATGATGACCGATGCCGATATGGCCATGAAGGTGGACCCAATCTATCGCGGGATTTGCGAAAAGTTCAT
The DNA here is from genome assembly GCA_047639325.1 of Paracoccaceae bacterium. Classification (GTDB taxonomy): domain Bacteria; phylum Pseudomonadota; class Alphaproteobacteria; order Rhodobacterales; family Rhodobacteraceae; genus NVQY01. The sequence goes on from JBLINN010000153.1 coordinate 6,209, forward strand.
GGCGGATCCAGACTACTTCTCGGACACATTCGCCCGGGCCTGGTTCAAGCTGACGCATCGCGATATGGGGCCGAAAGTGCGCCATATCGGTCCCGATGTGCCACAGGAAGACCTGATCTGGCAGGATCCAATTCCCACAGGCACTACCGATTACGACGTTGCCGCCGTCAAGGCGCGGATCGCCGATTGCGGCCAGACCCTGGACGAAATGGTGTCGACCGCCTGGGACAGTGCCCGTACCTATCGTGGGTCGGATATGCGGGGCGGGGCCAATGGCGCGCGCATCCGTCTGGCGCCGCAAAAGGATTGGGAAGGAAACGAGCCTGCCCGTCTGGCCAAAGTCCTTGGCACATTGGAGCGCATCGCCGCTGACACCGGTGCCAGCCTTGCGGATGTGATCGTTCTGGCCGGGAATTGCGGCATCGAACAGGCGGCAAAGGCCGCAGGGTTCGACGTGACCGTTCCCTTCGCGCCGGGCCGTGGCGACGCGACCGAGGCAATGACCGACGCAGATTCTTTCGACGTGCTCGAACCGCTTGCCGATGGCTTTCGCAACTGGCTGAAGAAGGACTATGTCGTCAGCGCCGAAGAGCTGATGTTGGACCGTGCCCAATTGATGGGGCTGACCGCCAATGAAATGACGGTTCTGGTTGGCGGCATGCGCGCAATGGGCACCAATCATGGTGGTTCAAATCATGGCATATTCACGGACCAGGTCGGCGCCTTGACGACTGACTTTTTCGTCACGCTGACAGATATGGCCTATTCCTGGCATCCGATTGATGGCGGCACCTATGAAGTCCGCGACCGCGCGTCGGGTGCGGTGAAATGGACCGCAACGCGTATGGATCTGGTGTTTGGCTCCAACTCGATCCTGCGCTCTTATGCCGAGGTCTATGCACAGGATGACAATGCCGGCAAGTTCGTGATCGACTTTGTCGCCGCCTGGGTCAAAGTGATGAACGCAGATCGTTTCGATCTGGCGTAACAAAATCCAACCTCCCCGCGCCGTCATAAGTGGCGGCGTGGGGGACTGCCGCAAAATCTGCGTTTGGCTGAACGCGAATGCGCCAGGCTCTCCGGTCAAAGGCCAGGTAGTCAAGCAGCAGATCAGTCCGATCACCGTGATTTTCCCTTCACTGCTCGACAAACGTCGACAGGAATATTTCTCGTGTCTCGCCCCAGACTATTCCAAATGAAGCGCGCTCATCAGAAAAATTCCAGTATTCAAGCGCTTTACCATAATCCTCGTCGCGTTTCAGGTTTCCCAAAGACCGGATGCCCCAACCACAGCTGCCGATCCAGCGAGATGGTGAACAATTTTACTGCAACATCTGCGGTGTTCGGCGAGTCGGGTGTTTCCAGGTCGGCAATCTTACCTTCGGTTTCGGTTATGAATCGCTGCAAGATCATCCGAAACTTGTCCTCATCCAAAGTGTTCTTCAGATACCGTATCACAGCATAATCAAGCTTTTAGGACGGTATTTCGTCAGCCGCATGGGACACGGCCGCGCGTATCTCTGTGTCCAGTTGCGCCACCGCTGTCACGAATTTCGCTCGGGTGACGGGTGTCAACGGCAAGGTAAAAACCAGCCACGGGGCAGCGCAAAATACTGCCACTTTTTGAAGAATTATTCCGGAGCTGGAATAGGCGCGCCCAGGCATCCGCGCTCTCCAAATAGCTGGCGGTTGCTTGGGCGCATTGGCCCGTAAGGGCCAAACCCTTTTCAGTTTTGCTAGACGGGGGTCTTGGCCTGGCGGGCCCGGCTTTGTCCAAGTCGATAGCTGTCCCCGTTCATCTCAGGAATGTTCACATGGTGGGTCAGTCGGTCCAGTAGCGCCCCTGTCAGTCGCTCGGATCCGAATGTTCCGTCCATTCATCAAACGGCAGGTTGCTGGTGATGAGCGTGGATCCACACTCATAGCGTTGCGAGATCAGCTCGAACAAAAGTTCCGCGCCAGTTTTGCTGAGGATGCTGTAGATACTGCACAAGTTCAACGAGGGCCTGCGGCGGCGTGATCCATGCAACAAGGCCTCGTTGGTTGGTTTCGTCAAAACACACGCCGTCTGACGCCCAGTGACTTTGTTGAAACTGACAGCCCCCGCCCCCAAGCGGTCGGGGGCCGCACGTCTGATGTCCTTCGTCAAATTGGGTTCTTTAGCATCGCAACGGCGCTGGTGAACTCTCGCTGGTGATAAGCTTGGTCGTCTTCGTCGAAGCCCGGTCCTCGGCCCAGTGTGCGCGCCTGCTGGAAAAACCCTTTGGCCGCGTTGCCTTGCCCAATCTTGCTGACCACCAGAGAGGCCAGGAACGGCGCGCCATTCTCAACGTCCTCAACCATTGTCGCCTCGAGCGCCTGCGTCACCTTGCCAATGGACCCAGGCATATAGAGCTTCATCGCGCGCGCAAGCTGGCCGTAGGTCATCGGCACATCTGCGGCGGACAGGCCAGCCAGATGCGTCCGAATGCGATCCCGCAACGCACTGCTTGCGGTGGCAGCTTTTGCGGCAGCACGCGGGGCGGGAATTTCATGAGCGGTGCCATCAGCCGCGATTTCAGCCGCCCAGACCCGCCTGCTGGATCGCATGATCAGCCGCGTTTTTCCCGCGTCCGCCTCGGTTCCGGTTTCAGATTGGCTGACAACCTCGCCCGATTGCATCGCCGCCTGCAGGGTTGCTACGTCCATCCCCAGCCGCGGTGCAAGATAATCAGGAGAGATCAGAAACTGGTCATCCTCACGCATGATCGCATCGGGTGGGACGGGGCGATACAATAAAGGGCGCTTTGGCTGTTGCTCATCGCCCGGTCCGGAACTGTAAAAAGGGGTTTCACCCGCGTCATGGTCGGTCACGTCAATGATGTCGCGGACTTCGGGCACAGCGGCTCGGATCATCGTTTCCACCCCGCCTCGAAGCGTCGCAGCAGAGGCGGCACAACCCTGACACCCCCCCGACATCAGCATGCTGACGACGCCATCCTGCACGTCGGTCACGCGGACGTGCCCGCCGTGGCTGGCAATCGCCGGATTGGCCTGAAGATCAAGAACCTCTTGAACGGCGAGGTGGATTTCTGAGTCAGTCCGGCTTTGGCCAAAGGCTTTTGTCCCTTGACCCAAAGGCGCAGACGAATGCGCCAAACTGGCGCGAAGTGCATCGGCAACCGCACGCTTCAGGTCGTCCCAATTGCTGTCATCGGTCTTGACCACGGCCACAATCGCGCCCGAGACATCAACCATTTTCACCCCGGGAATCGCAAATAGCGCTTCGGCCAAAGGTGCGCCCTGCGCCGCAGCTGCATCGGGAAAACTCGCCAAAGCACCGTCCTGCACGTCCCTGTCCAATACAAAGCGCATGGAGTGTGGATCAGCAGGCGAAGTTTCGGCGCAGATACGCAGTGGAGCCGTCAGATCAGACATCTTCAACCTCGGCGGCCACCATGCCGCGCAGGTGACCAAAGGTGTAAATGCCCGAACTGTGGCCATCACTGAAACTGACGCCGATGGCATAATTGCCAAGGCTCCAGATCCGGGTCGGCACGATGTTCTGCGGCACAGTTGTTGGGTCCAGCACCGCGCGCCCGCTCATCTCATCGACACAGGCCGCACAGCGACATGCCAGACGTAAATCGCGCACGTCGATCTGCTGGTCGTGGCCATCGAGCCAACGCAAGACCAGAGTACGCCCGCCGCGACGATCCAGCACTATCGGAACTTCAGCAGCACCACCTGCGTGGGCCGCACGGGCTGCAGGCTTTGGTTTGCTGGCGTCATCCGCCCAATGCCAGTCAAACGGCGTTGGAATTCCTGCGGCGTCGCGCTCGCGGCCGGACAGGATC
>JBLINN010000154.1:0-10043 GCA_047639325.1 Paracoccaceae bacterium
GTATTTTAACCAAATGACCCGGCAATTGAAGGGCCAGCGCCAGACCTTGCTGGACAATACCCGCCAAATCGAACGCCGCGGGCGGTTGTTTGATTCCGTGCTGTCGTCGGTCACGTCCGGCGTGGTTGGGTTTGACCCCGAAGGGCGGCTGACCTTTGTGAACCGGTCCGCCGAGCGGCTGTTGGGTTGGTCGGGCGACGAACAATCATTGGCGTTGTCCGTGGCAGTGCCGGAATTCGGTCCGCTGTTTGAACAGCTGCGCCACGGCAGCGCCGAAATCGCGCAGGATGAGGTCAAGGTGTCCCGGCAGGGGCGGCTGGAACACCTGCTGGTGCGCATGGCCACACGGCGTGGCGATGATGGCGGGCTAGAGGGGTATGTGGTGGCTTTTGACGATGTGACTGATCTGGTCAGCGCACAGCGGATGGCCGCCTGGGGCGATGTGGCCCGGCGCATCGCGCATGAGATCAAGAACCCGCTGACCCCGATCCAGCTGAGCGCTGAGCGGATCAAACGCAAGTTTGCCACGCAGGTCGATGCACAGGACCGCGACAAACTGGAAGGGCTGACCGACGTGATCGTGCGCCAGACCAACGATTTGCGCCGGATTGTCGATGAATTCTCCAAATTTGCCCGGATGCCGGAACCGGACCGCCACAGCGAAGATCTGGCCAGACTGACCCGCGATGCGGTGCTGTTGCAACAAACCGGCCAGCCGGATGTCGAATTTGTCACCGACATCCCCAAGGGGCCGGTGGTTGCCGAGATTGATGCGACGATGCTGAACCAGGCACTGACAAATCTGATCAAGAACGCCGGGGAAGCTATTGAAACCTATAAGAACAAAGGCACGCCAGATGGATTTTTACCGCAAATTCGCGTGACCCTGACACCGCAAGACGACGGCGCGGAAATCACCATCGCCGACAATGGCATCGGCCTGCCCGAAGATCGCGCCCGGCTGTTTGAACCCTATGTCACCACGCGCAACGAAGGCACCGGGCTGGGCTTGCCGATCGTCAAGAAAATTATCGAAGAACATGGCGGGTCGCTGACCTTGCAGGACGCGCCAGATTTCGACGGGCAGGGCCATTTTGGCGCTATGGCGGTGATCCGCTTGCCCGCAAACCCGGGCACGGGCCACCGCAAAACCATCGCGCTAAGCAGTAAATCGGGCAGTAAAGCGCTGAAAACACCGCAAAAGGCAGGACTGATATGAGTGATATTCTGATTGTTGATGATGAACGCGATATCCGCGAGCTGGTCTCGGATATTCTTGAGGACGAAGGCTATGCCACCCGGTTGGCCGGAAATTCCGATGAATGCATGGCGGCGATCAATACAGAGCCACCAGCGCTGCTGATCCTGGATATCTGGCTGAAAGACAGCCGCATGGACGGGATCGACATTCTGAAGGCCGTCAAACGCGACAATCCGGACGTGCCCGTGGTGATCATTTCCGGCCATGGCAATATCGAAATTGCGGTCGCGGCGATCAAGCAGGGCGCGTATGACTTTATCGAAAAGCCGTTTAATATCGACCAGTTGATGGTGGTTATTCGCCGCGGGATGGAGGCGTCACGCCTGCGCCGCGAGAATAACTCGCTTAAGCGGCGCGAAGTGACCAATGCGGATATGATCGGCTCGTCCGCGGCGTTCCGCGCGCTGATCGGCCAGTTGGACAAGGTGACCAAATCCAATGGGCGGGTGATGCTGACCGGGCCTGCCGGGTCGGGCAAGGAAATCGCCGCGCGCTATATCCACGCCCATTCCAATCGCGCCAATGGCCCGTTTGTGACGGTCAATTGCGCGGGGGTTGAACCGGACCGGATGGAAGAGGTTCTGTTTGGCCGCGAGACCGCAGAACGTGGTGTCGAAGGCGGCTTGCTGGAAGAGGCGCATGGCGGGGTGATCTATTTCGACGAGGTCGCCGATATGCCGGTTGGCACCCAGTCCAAGATCCTGCGGGTGTTGGTGGACGAACAGTTCCAGCGGGTTGGCGGATCCGACAGGGTGCGGGTTGATATGCGGGTTATTTCCAGCACAAACAAAGACCTGGAAGAAGAAATTCAAGCAGACCGTTTCCGGCAAGAGCTGTTTCATCGTCTGAACGTGGTGCCGATTGCGGTGCCGTCACTGGAAGAACGGCGTGAAGATATTCCGGTGTTGGCCGATCATTTCATCACCGCCTGCAACACCGGTCAGGGCCTGCCGCTGCGCCCGCTTAGCGAAGAGGCGATTGCCCTGATGCAGACTATGGTCTGGCCCGGCAATGTGCGTCAGTTGAAAAATCTGGTGGAACGGGTGCTGATCCTGGGCGAGGGCAACGGCCCGATTGAGGCCCGCGAACTGCCCGGCGACGAGGAAAAGCACACCGAGGACGGGCGGGTTGTGCTGTCCGGCACCCTTGCCACACTACCGCTGCGCGAGGCCCGCGAGGCGTTTGAACGCGAATATCTGCTGACTCAGATCAACCGTTTTGGTGGCAATATCAGTCGCACGGCGTCTTTTGTGGGCATGGAACGGAGCGCGTTGCATCGTAAATTGAAATCGCTGGGGGTGGTGACATCCAACAAATCCGGCGCAAGGGTGGCGCATGTGGATGACGTGGCCGAGGCGGCAGAATAGGGACGGGAATAGGGCAGGGCGGGATTGGCACCTGCACAATTTTCGGTTCCCGGACAAATCGGATAATTTGCGAACTCTTTAGTTTGTCACATGGCTGCAAAGGGCTACTGTGTATCAGGTAGGCACATTGCCATTTTTGATAAGGAGACATCATGAAACGCTTGTTAATGACGATGACTGCAGGACTGTTATGCGCCGGGGCGGCCTTGGCCGATGGTCACCGCAGCCCGGCACCGGAAGGTGCGCAGGCGTACATTGTTTCACCCGCAGACGGCGCGGTTGTTTCAAACCCGGTGACGATTGTCTTTGGGTTGAAGGGAATGGGGATTGCGCCCGCGGGCACCGAGATGGACGACACTGGTCACCATCATCTGTTGATCGACACCGACCCAAGCACGTTGGACCTTGATTCGGGGCTGCCCGGAACCGACCAGATTGTCCATTTTGGCGGCGGTCAGACGCAAGTGACAAAAGACCTGCCTGCAGGGACCCACACGCTGCAACTGTTGCTTGGCGATTGGAGCCACGTTCCCCACAATCCGCCTGTCATGAGCCCGCCGATTACCATCACAGTGAACTAGGGCGCCGGCTCTATTCTGCCGCCTTGCTGCTGATCGGGTTCACAATCTGCCAGCTGCCATCGTCATAGCGGATCGCGCAGGCGTTGTCCGTCAGTTTTGGCAGGGTGCGTGTGGGTCGTGGCGGGGCGGCTTTGGCCACAGCACCGGAACAGCGTGGCACGCTGACCGGCTGATAGCCTTTTTGGGCCATGCACTGGTCCTGTACCCGGCCACGCAGGTCGGCATTTACATCCACCGTGTAGACCCCGCCATTTACCCAATACCCGGGCGAGACCGAGCAGCGCCCGGCATTGCAATACCGGGTACCGGGAACGTAGATTGGCGGGCGTTGGCGGATCTGGTTGGCCACTGGTGCATCCTTTAGCGCCCGCACCTCGCAATTGATCTGATCGTTTTGCATCCGGGCCACGGACACGCCGGGGCGATAGTAAATTGACAGCGGTCCGCAGGCCGCCAGCGCCAATCCCCCCACGATGATCTTACCAAATGTCTTCATCCCGCTATTTTACCCCAATGGGTCCGGGCAAGACAATTGAATTGACCGGCACCGGGGCATCTGGCATTCCAATGATTGGCAAAGCGACCAGAGGTCCAAAGGCATGAAGGTCATTATTTGCGGCGCAGGTCAGGTTGGCTGGCAGATCGCCCGGCATCTGTCGGGAGAGAAGAACGACGTTACCGTCGTTGACAACGACCCGGAACTGGTGCGCCGCGCTACGGATACGCTGGACGTGCAGGGGATTGCCGGGTTTGCCAGCTATCCCGACGTGTTGCAGCGCGCTGGCGCTGCCGACGCCGACATGATCATTGCCGCCACCCATTCGGACGAGGTGAACATGGTCACCTGCCAGGTGGCGCATTCGGTCTTTTCCATTCAGCGCAAGATCGCCCGGTTGCGGTCGCAATCCTATTTGGATGCGATTTATTCCGATCTTTACCGCCGCGACCATCTGCCTATCGATGTGGTGATCAGCCCCGAACGCGAAGTGGCTGCCGCCGCCATGCAACGCCTGTCGGCCCCAGCGGCGTTTGACACGGAAACCTTTATGGACGGCAAGGGGCAACTGCTGGGGATTGCCATCAACGAGGATTGCCCGATCGTCAACACGCCGCTGCGCCAGTTGACCGATCTGTTTTCCACGCTGCGCTCTATTGTTGTGGGGATTCGCCGCGACGGGTCGCTGTTTGCGCCGGAACCGGGCGATCAGCTGTTTGCGGGCGATGATTGTTACGTTTTCTGCCACACTGATGACATTTCGCGCACCATGGATGTGTTTGGCAAAACCCAGAAGAAACAGGAACGGGTGGTGATTGTTGGCGGCGGTAATGTCGGGCTGACCGTGGCCAAGACGCTGGAAAGTGGTCATAGCCGGATTCGCGTCAAGGTAATCGAACGCGACCGGGCGATTGCCGAAAAGGCCGCCGAGTCGCTGGAACGCACCATTGTACTGAACGGCGACGGTCTGGATTCCGCGCTGCTGGCCGAGGCCGGGATTGCCCGCGCTGATGCGATGCTGGCGGTGACGGATGATGACAAGACCAACATGCTGGCCGCCGTGCGCGCCAAGGCCGAAGGATGTCCGCTGGCGATTGCCCTGATCAACGACCCAACCCTGGTGCCGCTGATGGCACCTTTGGGCATTGACGCCTATATCAACCCGCGCGCCACCACCGTGTCGTCGATCCTGCGCCATATCCGCCATGGCCGGGTGCGCCAGGTCTATTCCATCGGCGACGCCGAGGCCGAGGTGATCGAGGCCGAGGTCATGTCCACGTCACCGATGGCCGGGCAGCGGCTGCGTGACATTGATTTCCCCGAAGGCGTGCTGGTTGGCGCGGTGATGAAAGACGGCGAAGTATTACGCCCCACCGGCGGATTGCTGATCGAAGCGCGGGACGTTGTGGCGATCTTTGCCATGGCCGCAGATGTCCCCGAGGTCGAGCGGCTGATGCAGGTCTCGATCGACTTTTTCTGATCATGCGCGCGCAGGCAAAAACATCAGGTGTTGTGGCGCGGCTGCCCTTGTTTCTGTTGATCTGGGGGCTGTCGGCGCTTTCAATGTACCTGCCTGCAGTGCATGCGCTGATCAACGCGGACATGCCTACGGCGCAATCGTTTTTCTTTGCCGGAACGCTGGGGCTGGCTGCGGTGATCCTGATTGCGCTGGCGTTGGGGTCGCGCAAGCCACGGCATGGTACGTTGGGGCAGTTGCTGTCTTTGTTGGCGACGTTTGCGGTGCTGCCGCTGTTTTTGGCGGTGCCGCTGCATGACGCGCTGAAAACCACCAGCTTTGTGAACGCTTACTTTGATATGGTCAGCGCCGTCACCACCACCGGGGCCAACTTGTTTGATGATCCCACCCGTTTGGCGCCCTCGCTGCATCTGTGGCGGGCGCAGGTGGGCTGGATGGGCGGGCTGCTGATGTGGATCGCGGCCTCGGCCATTCTGGCGCCCTTGTCGCTGGGCGGGTTCGAGGTGACAGCGCGCGGCCAACCCGGGCGATCCGTCGCCGCACCCGTGCGGATGCAGCGCGCCGATCCACGCAAACGGCTGACCCGCATCACTTTCACCCTGGCGCCGGTTTATGCCGGGCTGACCCTGGCGGTGTGGATTTTGCTATTGATGGCGGGCGAGACCTCGCTGGTCGGGCTGTGCCACGCGATGTCGGTGATGGCCACCTCCGGCATTTCGCCGGTGGACGGGCTGGCGCAGACGCAATCGGGCATAACCGGCGAGGCGATCTTGTTTCTGTTCATGTTCTTTGCCCTGTCGCGCCTGACCTTTTCCAGCGATACCGCCACCTCTGGCTATGCCAGGTTGGATCGGGACCCTGAATTTCGCATCGGATTGATGTTGGTGATTGGATTGCCGCTGTTGCTGTTCCTGCGCCACTGGTTGGCTGCGTATGATGTGGAAGCCGCTGAAAACACCGCGTTGGCCTTGCGCGCACTTTGGGGCGGGATGTTCACCGTCATGTCCTTTCTGACCACCACCGGGTTTGAAAGCGCCAATTGGGACGAGGCACGGCAATGGTCCGGCTTGGGCACACCGGGGCTGATCCTGATGGGGCTGGCGCTGGTGGGCGGCGGCGTTGCCACCACGGCGGGCGGGGTCAAGCTGTTGCGGGTCTATGCGCTGTATCTGAACGGCATGCGCGAGATGGAGCGGTTGGTGCATCCCAGTTCGGTCAGTGGCGCGGGGGCAGGGGGCAAGCGCATCCAAAAGGATGGCGCGTTTATCGCTTGGGTGTTTTTTATGCTGTTTGCCCTGTCGCTGGCGCTGATATCGGTAACGCTGGCGGCGCTTGGGTCCAGCTTTGAACAGGCGCTGGTTCTGAGCATCGCCACCCTGTCCACCACCGGCCCGCTGATAAATATTGCGGCTGAAACCCCGATTCATCTGGCAGGGCTGAACGATTGGGCCAAGGGGGTGCTGTGCATTGCCATGGTGCTGGGGCGTCTGGAAACACTGGCGATCATCGCGCTTATTACCCCGGATTTGTGGCGCAACTGAAACGCCTTTTTGCAAAGTGGTTTTTGGGGGGTGCTTTTTTGGGTGGAAACTTGGCAATCCACACTACATACTTGTCCAATAAGGCTGTGTTGGTGCGCAATGCAGTGCAAGAACAATGGCGAGAATAAATTAAAATGGCATCGGACAGACAGAACCTTCAGGACGCGTTCCTGAATCATGTGCGGAAAACCAAGGTTCCGGTAACGATATTTCTGATCAACGGCGTGAAATTGCAGGGCGTAATTACCTGGTTCGATAATTTCTGTGTGTTGTTGCGGCGCGATGGCCAGTCTCAACTGGTTTATAAGCACGCGATTTCAACTATCATGCCCGCGCAACCGATCAGCCTGTATGAGGGCGAAGACGCCTCTTGATGGAACATGACCAGGTGTTCACCCGTGCCTGGGTGCTGCGTCCCGACATCAAGTCCGACAACACCCGCCGCCCAGCGGACCCGGCCTTGCAAGAGGCCGTGGCGCTGGCCTCGGCTTTGCCTGACCTCGAGGTCGTCGGGTCAGAAATCGTGCGCCTGCCCAAGGTCAAGCCGGGCCTGTTGTTTGGCACTGGCAAGGTGGATGAACTGGCCGGCCGGCTGGCAGCCAATGACATTGAACTGGTGTTGATCGACGGCTCGCTGACGCCGGTGCAACAGCGCAATCTTGAAGAGGCATGGTCGGTCAAAATTCTGGACCGCACCGGGCTGATCCTGGAAATTTTCAGCGACCGCGCCCGCACCCGTGAAGGGGTGTTGCAGGTGGAAATGGCCGCTTTGTCCTATCAACGCACCAGGCTGGTGCGCGCCTGGACCCATCTGGAACGCCAACGCGGCGGTTTGGGATTTGTTGGCGGGCCCGGTGAGACCCAGATCGAGGCCGACCGGCGGGCGATTGACGACCAATTGGTGCGGCTGAAACGTCAGCTGGAAAAAGTGATCAAAACCCGTACGCTGCACCGCGCCGCACGGGCCAAGGTGCCCTATCCGATTGTCGCGTTGGTGGGCTATACCAATGCCGGGAAATCCACCCTGTTCAACCGCTTGACCGGGGCGGATGTGATGGCAGAGGACATGCTGTTTGCCACGCTGGACCCCACGATGCGCCGGGTCGAGCTGCCTGATGGCCCCGAGATAATCCTGTCAGACACGGTGGGGTTCATATCAGACCTGCCCACTGAGCTGGTCGCCGCCTTTCGCGCCACGCTAGAGGAAGTGCTGGGCGCCGATCTGATCGTGCATGTGCGCGATATCAGCCATGCGGACACACATGCACAGGCCAGGGATGTGGCCACGATCTTGACCTCGTTGGGGGTCGACGAAGGCCGCGCCCAGATCGAGCTGTGGAACAAGCTGGACCTGCTGCCCGAAGAAGAGGCCGACGCAGCCCGCGCCCGGGCAGACCGTGACCCGGCAGTTTGCGCGATTTCGGCCCTGACCGGCGAAGGGCTGGACCATTTCTTGCAGGTGGTGGCCGAGGCATTGCAAGGCGCACGCCACGAGACCCAGCTGCATCTGGGCTTTGCCGATGGCAAGCAACGCGCCTGGCTGTTTCAGCAGGATATTGTGCAGTCAGAAAACCAAGGCGACGACGGGTTTGATATTACTGTGTTGTGGACCACCCGGCAAGAATCGCAGTTCAACGCGCTATAGCGTCCCGACGGCGGGTTTGGGCGGCTATACAATCACTGCAATCAGGCTGGCTAAGGGAAACGGTAGAAAAACCGGTATTACCGCTTTTTCTGACCCTTTTGTGCCACCTGACGCGCCTGGTGCGCCGCAGCTCGAATTTCTTCGGCGATTTCGTCGGCCTCATCGGGTTCAAAATCCATAGGCACTTCGATTCCCTGCGATTCGATGAACAGTCGCACCATGCCTTTGTCGGTTGGACCGATCTGCATGTTGGCCTCGATGTCGCGTTCGCTATTGATGCTCATACTCGTTCCCCGTGGCGTGAAATGCTGCTAGCGGTCCGGGGCTTGAAAATCAAGCGCCGTTCAGCAAATGTTGCACCATGTCTGATATCAATTTACGTCCCTTTGCCGCCAACGATGCCGATTGGCTGGCCGACCAGCACGGGCAGCTTTATGCGCGCGACGAAGGGTTTGACGACACGTTTGCCCCGCTGGTTGCCGGAATATTGGCGGATTTTTTGGCCGATCATGACCCATTGCGCGAATGTGGCTGGATTGCCGAGCAGGACGGGCAGCGGTTGGGCAGTATTTTCTGCGTGTCTGCGGGGGGGCAGGCGGCCAAACTGCGGCTGTTCCTGCTGACGCCTCAGGCCCGGGGCAAGGGGCTGGGCAAGCGGTTGCTGACCACTTGCATGAATTTTGCCCGCGACGCTGGCTATCACGATATGCGGCTTTGGACCCATGAAAGCCACAAGGCCGCCTGCGCGCTGTACGCGTCCTTTGGCTGGCAACTGGTGGACAGCAAACCGGTGCATTCCTTTGGGGTTGATCTGATCGAGCAAACCTGGACCATCCCATTGTGAGCCGCCCGCTGGGTCTGGCGGCGGCAGCGTTGACCGGTGTGCAGGTGGGGTTGGCGATGGTTGCCACACGCGCCTTGGTGGATAGGTCGGGCCGATGACCCTGGCATTGCTGCGCTACGGCGTTGGCTGTGTTGTGCTGTTGCCATTTTTCCTGCGATTGCATCCGGCACCTTTGACGCGGGCTGATAGATAGTCGGTGCTGGCGTTGGGGGTGGTGCAGTTTGGCCTGTTGATCGCCCTGCTGAATGCCGGGCTGCGCCTGATTACGGCAGCACAGGGCGCGGTGGTTTTTGCGACCTTTCCGCTGCTGACCATGCTGTTGGGCGCGGTTCTGGGGGGTGGAACGGTTCAGCGTGCTGCGTCTGGCTGGGGCCGGGTTGTCGGTGCTTGGTATTGCCATCTGCCTGGGCGCAGGGCCTTTGCCGGGCAGTATCACCGGCGCGGGGCTTGTGCTGTTGGCGGCGGTCTGTGGTGCGGTCTGTGCGATATATTACCGGCCTTACCTGCAACGCTATCCAACGCTGCAAATAGGCACGCTGGCGATGCTGGCGGCGGTGGTGGTGCTGATCCCCGGTAGTTTGCTGGAATCACCTCTGCCAGCCTTGGTGGCTTTGCCGGGATCGGCCTGGGCCGTGGTGGTGTTTATCGGCCTGTCCAGCGGGGCAGGGTACTTGCTGTGGCTGACGGCGCTAAAGCACGCCGCGCCCAGCGAGGCGACGATATTGTTGGGCCTGTCGCCCCTTACGGCTGCCCTGACTGGCTGGCTGTAGCTGTCCGAACCTTTGACCCAGGGATTTGCAATTGGTCTGGGAATGGCGTTGGCCGGGGTCA
>JBLINN010000155.1:0-10006 GCA_047639325.1 Paracoccaceae bacterium
TTTGACAAACACCGAGGCGGCCTGTGCACGGGTTGCGAACGCTACTTTGGCCATTCGCAATCCGGATGTCTGGGGGACGCTGGCACAGCCTGCGCGTCAGACTCTACAAAATTTGGGGCTTGGGATCGTAATCTGATGACAGAATGGCATGCCCGCTATGGTGGGCGCGGTGTGATGATCTATCGGCATGTGGAACGCCAGACAACCTGCATCTATTCCCAACTCAAACGCTGTTCTTCTTCAGAAGTGGCCGCCATGATTAAGGGCGTCTTACGGCACTGTACCGACATGGAAATCCAGCGCCATTACGTAGACAGCCATGGCCAAAGTTTCGTGGGCTTTGCCTTTTGTCATCTTTTGGGATTCGAATTGGCACCGCGATTGAAAGCCATCGCGCGTCAGAAGTTAGCACTGTCACACGCGGGGATGCGGGCCCAACTTCCGAACCTGCTCCCCATCCTCTCGGGCGTTATTGATTGGGATGAGATCGAACGGCAATACGATGAGATGGTAAAATACGCCGCCGCCATGCAGACTGGGACAGCGGACCCGGAAGCGATCTTGCGACGCTTCGCGCGCACCGACGTGATGCACCCAACTTACAAAGCTCTGGCAGAACTGGCCCGGGCTATCAAAACGATATTCCTATGCCGGTACTTGCGTTCGGAGGCTTTCCGACGGGAAATCAATGAAGGGCTGAACGTTGTTGAAAACTGGAATAGCGCTAATGGTTTTGTCTTCTTTGGCAAGGGCGGAGAGATAGCGACCAATCGCGTCACCGATCAGGAAACTTCGGCCCATGCCCTGCATTTACTGCAATCGTCGCTGGTGTATGTAAATACGCGTATGGTGCAGTCGGTCTTGCGGCAACCGCGCCTGCAAAACAGCCTCTCCGAAGAAGATCATCGGGGGCTGACGCCGCTGATTTACGCGCACATCAATCCTTATGGCCGGTTCGAGGTAGATCTGAATAAACGCATCGACTTTGATCGGGCCGTCGCATGAGGGCTGTCATTTTGGGTATACCTGTAGTGACACATGTGATGAACAGTCGATAACATGATTTTTGTGTTCACTTTGGGTCATTTTCCAGTTAATGAACACATTATGTCAGGGGCACACTCAAAATGAACACTTATCAGGCCAAAATTGGATATGCACGTACCTCAACAACAGATCAAAACCTGGATGCCCAGATAGCTGCATTAAATGCGGCGGGATGCGGGATGGTTAGGACCGAACAGAAGAGCGGTGCCAGTCTTGAGGGGCGGCCTGAGCTTAAAACAATCCTCGACTTCATCCACCCAGGCGAGACGCTGGTTGTGACCCGCATCGACCGGTTGGCGCGAAGCCTGAGCGATTTGCAAACAATCGTCACCCAATTGAAATCCAAAGGGGCGCATCTGGCGGCGACCGAACAGCCCGTGGACACCTCCAACGCAACCGGCAAAGCCTTTTTCGACATGCTTGGGGTCTTTGCCGAGTTCGAGACCAATCTCAGACGTGAACGGCAGGCTGAAGGGATCGCCGCGGCCAAGCATCGGGGCATCTATCGTGGCCGCACCGCGAAGATCGATATGTCGGCGATACAGGCCAAACTGGCCAAGGGCCTCTCTCCCACAGAAATCGCCCGGGACATGGGTGTTTCGCGGGGCACTGTCTATAAAGCAAAGGCAGCGATGTGAAGAAGAACAAGAGAAAGGCAGGGCCACCAACTGTCCGGCAACAGGTCCAAGAACGCCCGCGCACGGCAAAGGTGCCGCCTCCCCGCAATCTGACCCCGGGGTTGTGTGATCGTCTCCGCCGCGAACTGATGAAGGCCTGCCAAGACGTGGCCGAAACCCACGGGCTGACCATCGAAGGAGGCGACTTGAGCGACATCGACTTGCACCACGGTTTCGATATTGGATTCCGTGTCGGCATCCCGATGGAAAATGGCGCACTCTATTCGCCGGACAAAGCAATGTTTGGAGTGTTGGCTCAGCATTTTGGCTTGAAGCCGTCTGACCATGGTCGGACATTCAAAGCCCGAGGTGAAACCTTCCGCATCGCAGCAATCAACCCCAATCGCCCCAAGTATCCGATTAGTGTGGAACGTATCGCCGACGGACGTGGCTTCAAGTTCCCTGCCGAAGATGTGAGGCTGTATCTACGGAATGCGCAAGGCTGAAACGTTCTATGAATGTTCCGACAAAAGCCCAAATATGCAGCTTCGGGCCAGTTAGGCCTGGTCGGTGAAACGCGGCGGGTCCAGTCGGAAATCGCTGTCGGCGTTGCAGAAATATGCCCGCGACAGCCAGAAAGGCCTGCGCTGCATGCACAGTCACGGGACCGTGAAAGGCTTTAAGCAATATCAGGTTGCGATGTTCGCCGTCTATCTTCTGGCCGAGCGTTACGGCGAAAAGTCGGTTTTGAATTACTGACGCTATATCGCACAAGGAAAAACTTGGGAAGCGGCGTTTAGTGCCGCCTTTGGGGAAACTCTTGGGGCCTATGCGAGCCGGTTCGAAACACTGCGGTCAGACCCGGCCCAAGCGGCTGCCTATATCGCGGAAAAATAGTCCGGACTGGCGAAAAGGTTGATCTGTATGGCGTCGGACCCTGATGGCGCTCAGAAAATAAAGTCGGCTTTGCCAAGGTCTGACAGGGCGACGTTTTGCAGGGTGATTTCCGTTCCGGCGCCGTCGTCGATGACAACATCGTTACCAACCTGAGACATGTGATTGTTCTTTAGATCAACAAACCCGGTGATGTTTGCCACCGCCTTCAGATTGATATCTTCCAGATCATTTGTGGCGTTGAAATCCAGGATCTGATCGCGCCCCGACTTGTTTTGGAACACAAAAACGTCCGGCCCACTGCGGCCGATCAACACGTCATTCCCCTTGCCGCCGTTCAGCACATCCATACCCGCGCCGCCGATCAGCTTGTCGTTGCCGGTACCACCATACAGCTTGTCGTTGCCACTGTCGCCGTTCAGCGTGTCATTGCCACCATCACCGTACAGCCTGTCATTTTTGGTGTTGCCGTGCATTCTGTCGGCCCCGTTGCCACCTTTCAGCGTATCGTTACCCCTGCCGCCGCTCAGGACGTCATTGCCCCCCAACCCGCTGATTTTGTCACTGCCCAATCCGCCGTCGAACTTGTTCGCAGCGCCGTTGCCGGTGATGATGTCGTTCTCGGTAACCGTTGCGCCAAGCGAGGATAGCGGGATGTTGACATTTGGGGCGTAACTGCCACCGGGGATCGTCAGGCTGTTCAGCTGATTGTCCAGAAAGTTCACCAATTGTGCGTTGGTCGAAAACGTCGGCAAGGCTACGCCGCCAATCGCAAAGACATAGTTGGCATCAACCAGCCCAAAACCGGGTATCGTGGCATCCAGAATCTCGGCGATGAAGACGATAGAATTGTGCGCGACACCTCCGCCATCTGTCCAGTTTACCCTGAAAATGGATTCGTCAAACTGGTTGCTGTTATTGAGGGTCTCGCCGTTCAGGCGCACGGTGTAATCGTTCACGTCTACATCCACATACAGATCATCCGGGGCGCTGTCGCCCGGCGCCAGTGGCAGCACGGTATAGCTTAACGAATTGGTGGTTTCAGGAACAACGATTTCCAGTGTGATACCGGAAAAATCCGCGCCGACGTCCTGTTCCAAGGTGTTGTCGTAATAGTTGGCGAATCCATTCAGTGTGTACGTTGTCATTTTTTACCCTTCCCCAAGGATTATTTTGTTTTCCCGCATGTTGCGGTAGTGTTCCCCAAAGGTATAGCCGAATGGGCCGTGTGGCAACTGATCTGCGTCCCAAGCTATCGGCGAACGTAAAACGACCCCGGCTGCGCAAAGCGGCCGGGGTCGTCGATTGGACCGTGAAAAGCTGCATCCTTCGGGTTAAACCGGTGGATGCAGCCCCGGTTTAACCTGCGATCAGCCCCATGTTTTCCAGCTTCAGCAGAACCTGATGCGCGCAGTTGTCGACATCTGTGCCGACGGTATCAACGCTTAGCTCTGGGTTTGTGGGAACGTCGTAAGGGTCAGAAATTCCGGTGAATTCCTTGATCTTGCCTTCGCGGGCCAGCTTATACAGCCCCTTGCGATCGCGCTTTTCGCATTCCTCGATGCTGGTCGCCACGTGCACCTCGACAAAGGCACCAAAGGCTTCGACATCTTCGCGGACCGCACGGCGAGTGGTGGCATAGGGCGCGATGGGTGCGCAGATGGCGATGCCGCCGTTCTTGGTGATCTCGGATGCGACATAGCCGATGCGGCGAATGTTCAGATCGCGGTGTTCTTTGCTGAACCCCAGTTCAGACGACAGGTTTTTACGCACCAGATCGCCGTCCAGCAGCGTGACCGGGCGGCCACCCATTTCCATCAGCTTGACCATCAGCGCGTTGGCGATGGTGGATTTGCCCGACCCGGAAAACCCGGTGAAGAACACGGTAAAGCCTTGCTGCGCGCGCGGTGGCTTGGTGCGGCGCAGTTCCTTGACGACCTCAGGGAACGAGAACCATTCTGGAATTTCCAGACCTTCGGACAGACGGCGACGCAGCTCGGTCCCCGAGATGTTCAGGACGGTGACGTTTTCACGATCTTCGATCTCGTCATTGGGTTCGTACTGGGCACGTTCCTGCACATAGACCATATGTTTGAAATCGACCATTTCGGCGCCAATTTCATCCTGGTATTTGCGGTACAGATCCTGTGCGTCATAGGGGCCGTAAAAATCTTCGCCCGCGCTGTTGTTGCCGGGGCCAGCATGGTCACGACCAACGATAAAGTGGGTGCAGCCGTGGTTGGCGCGGATCAGACCATGCCAGACGGCTTCGCGTGGGCCCGCCATACGCATCGCCAGGTTCAGCAGGCTCATGGTGGTGGTAGCCGCCGGATATTTGTCCAGCACGGCCTCGTAACAGCGCACGCGGGTAAAGTGATCGACGTCGCCCGGTTTGGTCATACCAACAATCGGGTGGATCAGCAGGTTGGCCTGGGCCTCTTTGGCGGCGCGGAATGTCAGTTCCTGATGCGCACGGTGCAGCGGGTTGCGGGTTTGGAACGCAACAACCCGGCGCCAGCCGACTTTACGGAAATAGGCGCGCAATTCGTTTGGCGTGTCGCGGCTGCCGCGGAAATCGTAATGCACAGGCTGCTGGATGCCGGTAACGGGACCGCCCAGATAAATCTTGCCAGCCTCATTGTGCAGATAGTTGACGGCCGGGTGGGCATCGTCATCAGCGCCGAATACTTTCTCGGCTTCGCGGGCTTTGTTCGGCTCCCAGTTGTCGGTAACCGTCATGGTGGCCAGAATAACGCCTTCCTGGTCGCGCAGGGCGATGTCTTCGCCAACGTTCAGCCCTTTGGCAAACTCTTCGGACACGTCCAGGGTTATCGGCATCGGCCACAGCGCGCCGCTGGTCAGGCGCATGTCTTCGACAACACCATTATAATCGGCTTCGGTCAGGAACCCTTTCAGCGGGTTAAAGCCGCCGTTCATCAAAAGTTCCAGATCGCAGATCTGGCGCGGGGTCAGGTCGTGGCTTTTCAGCTCGCCCGCTTCGATCTTCAGCTTCTGCGCCGACTCGTGGGATACATACAGTTCCTGGACCGGTGCCAGGTTACTTAGCATTGTCATGTCAAAACTTTCGATAAAGTGTTCTAGTCTGGAATTTGATCCGCGGGCGGAAATGAACCCGGTCGGGCAGCGCATAGACCCGGAACACAGGGAAAGTCTAGCGACAGATTCGGGATTCTTCCAAATTCGACGTTTTTGGCGCATTTTGCGGCCAAAAACGGCGAAAAACCGCAGTTTCAGGGGGTGGAGGGGTTCCGCAAAGCCCGGTTAGGCCGGTACCGGCTGATCTGCGTCCGGCACGTTCAGCAGACTGGGCAATGGCGCGCCTATGGGCAGGGCCAGCGCGGTCAGCGGCTCGGTCACGCCGCGCAGCTCCAGTGTGATCATCTCCAATGTGGCGGTGTCGACCCCGGCACTGTGCAGCAGCGGTTCAGATACCAACACCTCGACCGCCAATTCCTTGGTCTTGCCTTCAAGGCGGCTGGCGGCGTTCACCGTATCCCCGATCAGCGTGCGGGGTGCGTTGCCCGCCGCGCCGATTTCGCCCAACACCAGATCGCCCAGATGCAGCCCGATCCCGATGGCCACCGCAGGCGCACCTTCGGCGGCCAGCATCTTGTTGAACCCGATCAGCGCCGATCTGATCCCGGCGGTGGCCTGCAACGCCGCCTTGGCCGATGTGGTTTCATCGGGCGTTTCAAACACCGCCAACAGCCCGTCGCCCAGATATTTGTCCACCGTGCCGCCCGCGCCGGTGATGCAGGGCACAATCGCGTCAAAGAACCGGTTCAGCAGGAACACAACGTCATAGGGCAATTGCCCGGTGGTGCGGGCGGTAAAGCCGCGCATATCCAGAAACAGAATGGCCAGCCGCCGTTCCTGCCCCTGACTGGCATGGGCGCGCCCCTGACGGCCATCCGGGCGGAACACCCGAAATACCGTCAGCGGATTGGTTGGTTTGATCTGGCAGGCCAGCCGCGCATTGGGCGGCGCGTTGACGGCCGTCAGGCTGCGGGCCTCTGCCTCGCTGGGCGGGTGCAGCAATTCCGCGCCCTCTTCGACGATCACCCGGCAGGTGGTACAGCGTCCGCGCCCGCCGCACAGGGCGGTATGCGGGATGCCATTGGCGCGCGACATTTCCAACAGCGTCGGCCCCTTGGCCGAGGCCACAACTGGCCCGTTCACATAGTGTATCTGCACCGATTTGCGACCGCCCGAAAACCGCCGCCACAGATAAAAAACCGCCGCCAGCGCCAGAACGCACCAGAACCCGACCAGCAGATAGTCTGTCAGCCGGATCAGAGCCATAAAACTCGCCTGATCCGGCCAATTATAGGTCGTCATCAGCGGGCCGCGCGTGTCGGGCGCGGCAAAGGCCATCATGATGCGCCGCCCCTCGGTCAGGAACCCGGCAAAGGCAAAGCCCGGCACCAACGCCGCAAATCCGATCAGATAGGGCAGGGATTGTCGCCACCAGCGTGTGCTGCGCAGCCAGAAATGCAGACCGATACAGCCATGTGTCCAGACAACCAGCAGCAGCACGCTTTGCAACATCGCGTCTGGCTTGCCCCAGATCAACGCCAGAATATAGCCGAAATCATCGTTCACCCCATAGACCTGATGCGCCACCCGCGTGTGCACGATATGCTCCATCAGCATCAGCGGGATCACCAGACCAAGGGTGATCTGCACCGCCTCCCAGATTGGCATCCGCAGGGTGCGCCGCCCGGCCAAACCGACAATCGCCAGCCCCGCATGGGCCAGCATTGCGCCATACAGCACAATCTCGCCGGGCAAGCTGCGGGTGACCACCTGTCGCCATGTCTGCGCCTGCTCCATCCAATAGGGTGATATCAGCCCCAGCCCGATATTCAGAAAATGCAGCAACGCATAGGTAAACAGCACCAGCCCCGAGGCGATGCGCGTTCTGGTCGCCCAATTTCCTCGCCACAGGACGCTCACCTGTCTGATCCTTTTTAGTGGTTTGCCTATTAAAGCAGAAGCTTGCGGCAGACTGTGCAGCCCGTCAAGCAAAGGTCCTGTGATCGGGTCAGGGCCAAGGCGTGCCAGGCGCGGCCTGGGTTGATAGACCCGGGGCCGGCCGCCCCAACAGGACAAGATGCGACAGGTCCGGTCGCGACCGCGAGGCATAAATCAGCCCTTGCGCGCCTTGGGCGCGGGCCGCGTCCGAGATGTCCCAAGTGGGTGCCCGCCGCCCTTCCGCCCAGTCGTCCTGCCAGATAACCGATGGGGGCGGGATGCCTTTGACCGTGCTGCGCAGATCAACAACCTTATCCGCCGTAACCGCCAGTGGCACGATCACCCGGGGCCAGCGGATCATCTGCCTGATCGGCCAACAGAATGCGCCAGACAATGCCAGAAAACGGGATCATGCCGGGTTACGCATCGCCCTGTTCTGCCAGAAACCGTTCCGCATCCAGCGCCGCCATACAGCCCATTCCGGCGCTGGTGACTGCCTGGCGATAAACGTGATCCGTCAGATCACCCGCCGCAAATACCCCAGGGATCGAGGTTTCTGTGCTGCCCGGATTAACCTTTACATACCCCCCCATATGGGTTTCCAGCTGGTCCTTGACCAACTCGCTGGCAGGCGAATGGCCAATCGCCACAAACACGCCCTTACAAGGGATTTCGGTGATCTCGCCGGTCTTCACATGCTTGACGCGTACCGCTTCGACGCCCAGCGGGTTTTCGGTGCCAACAACCTCTTCCAGCGTATGGAACCACAGCGGCTTGATCTTGGGGTTCTTCATCAGCCGGTTTTCCAAAATCTTCTCGGATCGCAGTTCGTCGCGCCGGTGGATCAACGTCACCTTGCTGGCGAAATTGGTCAGAAACAGCGCCTCTTCCACCGCCGTGTTGCCGCCGCCAATCACCACAATCTCTTGCCCACGATAAAAGAACCCGTCGCAAGTGGCACAGGCCGACACGCCAAAGCCCTTGAATTTCTCTTCCGATTCCAACCCCAGCCAACGCGCTCGCGCGCCCGTCGCCAGAATAACCGCATCCGCCGTATAGATAGTGCCGCTGTCGCCCTTGGCGGTGAACGGTCGCTTGGACAGATCCAGATCGGTGATGATATCGCCAATAATCTCACAGCCCATCGCCTTGGCATGGTCCTGCATGCGGATCATCAGATCGGGGCCCTGAACCTCGGAATCGCCGGGCCAGTTTTCAACCTCGGTGGTGGTGGTCAGCTGACCGCCGGGTTCAATCCCCTGCACCAAAAGGGGCTCCAGCATGGCGCGGCTGGCATAGATGCCGGCCGTATACCCGGCTGGGCCGGACCCGATGATCAAAACCTTGGTGTGGCGTGCGTCAGCCATGACATCCCCCAAAACAGCGTGATAACAGGACAACCCTGTCACCGGGTTTGCATATAACGATGCCGCCTCGCGGCTTAAACCCCTGATTGACCCGTATAGGCTGCCTGAAAAATGGGCGTGCTACAGGAACAATATTGCGTCACTGCGAAATATTATTGCGCGCACCTATGGCGCTGATATAAGAACCGCAAAGCTGGGAGAACATTGATGGTCGCGACACGACTGGACCCGATAGATCGCAAGATCTTGTCCGAACTGCAGGCCGATGGGCGAATGACCAATGTGGAACTGGCCCGCCGGGTCGGCATTTCCGCCCCGCCTTGCCTGCGCCGGGTACGCACATTGGAAGAATCAGGACTGATCCGCGGCTATCATGCCGATGTGAATGCCCGCGAACTGGGCTTCGAAGTGCAGGTGTTTGCCATGGTCGGGCTGGACAGCCAGGCCGAAAGCGAACTCAGCGCGTTCGAAGAGCGCTGCCGTAACTGGCCGCTGGTCCGCGAATGCCACATGCTGAACGGCGAGGTGGATTTTATCCTGAAATGCGTCGCGCCTGACCTCAGCAGCTTTCAAAGCTTCCTGACCGGGCAATTGCTGACCACGCCGAATGTTGCCAGTGTCAAGACATCGCTGGTGATCCGCGGCGCCAAGGACGACCCCGGCGTGCCCTTCGACATCCTCGAAGAACGCCTGACCCGCAGCGCCTAACGCCCCGCTTGGCTTGCTCTTTCGCTTTTTCTTGTTAAAAATACTCCCGCCGGAGGCATGCGCCCATAAAATGGGCGCATTTTTCCTGCGTCAGGCGCTCATCGCGTCGATCTGGCCATCACCAGCACGCGGATAGGCCAGCGGCCCGAAATCGGCCAGATGATCCACATGGGCAAACAGATTCAAAAACAGCGACCGCATCGCGTGGCTGATAATCCGCGCCGCATTGGCGCCGGGATGATAGGTTTCAAACGCCAATCCGCCAACCCGGATCGCCGCGTGGCGCGGCAGGCAAATGTGAAACAGCTCCACGGCGGTCGGTGGCGCGGTTTCGATGACGTTCATGCCATCAATGAATTCCTGCACTGGGGTCAGCAT
>JBLINN010000156.1:0-9938 GCA_047639325.1 Paracoccaceae bacterium
TCAACGGCTTCTTCGATCAGGGCGCGGACCTGATCCGCTGAGAGATCGGACAGCCGGGTACCCCAGCCAAACTCACCCATCAGCGCGCCCATGCGCTTCATTGTGGCAGTAACTGCAGCGTGTTCTTATTCAGTGAGATCAACCATATTCATTCCTTTTCGGGCTTTAAGCGCGTAGAGCGCCTGACAGGGTTTTGAGCAGAACCAGCGCCTCTGAGAGGCTGCCGACCGCGGGCGGGTTTTGGTGTGGGGGTCCGCATAGCCAAACCCGGCGGTCGGGCTGGTGCAGACCGCACAGGGCAAAAATCGCGGGTGCCACATACGTAGGCGGGCTGAGATATTCGCAACCCGTGCTGCCGAGGGTGAGATTTGCGCGACATGGCTCATGCGGCCCTCGCGGGCATCGGCGTCGCCGGGATCACAAGTTGCTGGATGGCGCGCTTGTTGAACTTGAAGGTCATCAGCGCGGAGGCGTGATACCGGGTCAGGCCGTAATCCCGGGCGAAGGCCGCCGGCAGGTATTGCAACTGCTTTGGTGTTGCCGCCTGTTTGAGCCAGCCTTTGGTCTTGAACGCGCTTTCGTCAGACTCGTGTTCATTCAGCCAGTCATCGGCCTGCGCCAGACACACCGCCCGCTCGCCAACTCCCAGAAGGTGGGCAGGCTTTCCTTTGGCGCCGCCAACAGCGTGCCAACGACCGTCGAGATAGAAAATCCCACCCCAGGCATTAAACCCGTTGGCCATGCACGCGGCGTCATCGTTGAACAGATCCACCCAGGCGAAACTGGAGCGTTTCAAAAGATCAATCTCGGACATCATGAAGCCCGTGAGTTCTCCGGATCCTTGCTCCTGTGGTTCCGCGTCTTCAATCTCGGCCGCAAACACTTCGCCGCAAAGCGGGCATTCTGAGACGGCGAGCGGAATTTCAGCGCTGCAACCAGCGCAGGTCTTGGTCGGGGCCGCGCCGTCTCCGACTTTTCCGTCAAGATTTACATCCTGTTCCAGCGTGCCGTGGGTCAGGCTTGATGTGCCAAAATCCAGCACAATGCAGTCAGTCTTTATGACACCGGGATACTCCTCGGGGTCAACAATGCGCAGGCCGCGGCCCACCATCTGGATCATGGTCGATTTGTAGGAACTTGGGCGCAGCAGCACGACGCAGCCGGTTGGCGTGTGGTCCCAACCTTCCGTGAGCACGGCGACATTTACGATGACTTGTATTTCACCCGTGGCGTAAGCCGCGAGAATGTTCTTGCGCTCCTCGGCCCTGAGATCACCGTGGATGACTGCGGCCGAAATCCCGGCGGCGTTAAATGCACAGGCGACATTTTCGGCGTGCGCAACAGTCGAGCAGAACACCACGGTGGGCCTGTCACCGGCCTTTTCCTGCCAGTGCCGGATGACTTCGTCAGTGACCGGTGCGTGGTCCATGATCCGGGCGACTTCGCTCATGTCGTAATCAGCGGCGGACTTGCGCACCTTTTGCAGTTGTTCCTGCACGCCGAGATCAATTATGAAGGTGCGCGGCGGCACCAGGTGACCCGAAGCGATTAATTCACCGAGACGAACCTGATCGGCAACATTGTCAAAAACCTCGCACAAACCCTTTTTGTCGTCGCGGTTTGGCGTGGCGGTTACACCGAAGATTTTGCATTCCGGGTTAAGGTCACGCACCCGATCGATGATGCGCCGGTAGCTTGTGGCCACCGCGTGATGCGCTTCATCGATCACCAGCAGATCGAGTTTTGGCATTGCCGCCAGATTGGCGGGACGCGCCAATGTTGGCACCATTGCAAAAGTCGCCTGACCAGACCAGTTTTTCCGGCTGGCATCCACAACCGAGGTGGAAAGCCCGGGATTGACCCGGGCAAACTTATCGCGGTTCTGGGCGGTCAGTTCGTCACGATGGGCCAGAACACAGGCCTTGGTGTCGGTGTCTTTGATGGCCCCCGCCACGACGGCGGACAAAGCGATCGTTTTGCCGAACCCGGTGCTGGCGATACCAAGCGTGTTGCCGTGGCTGGAGAGCGCAGCCAGGCTGCGCTCCACAAAGAGTTTCTGGCGAGGACGAAGTCTCATGGTCAGACCCCCTATTGCGCCCAGGACGGCCGACCGGTGGCCGACGGTGCTGCTGAACCCTGAGGGTTTTGGGATTGCTGACTTTGCGAAAGTGGGGGCTGTGATGGTGCCACCGAGCCCATAACCGCGGCGTAATCCTTATGGTCCGGTGTGACCGCAGAACGGATTTCGTTCTTTTCATCCCCATTGGCATCGGTGCCGACATCAATGCGGGCGATGAATTCGATCCTATCAAGATCGACAAAGCCCCCGATCCGACGGGCTGCCTGGGCCTCGGGCGACATATCCTTGTCAGAAATCCCCCGTGCGGAATTGAGCATGCCACGCACAAGGCCACGACCCATATTACCCCAATCCGGTCCCTTGGGGCTGAACAGCCCAATCAGAGTGAAGATCTTGCGTTTGGCGTATTCGCCCTCGGTTACGGTGAACTCACCATTGAGATAAACCGCTCCGGTCGAGCCGCGCGTGGCGTAGCCGCCGGTCCAACCCTGGCCAGGATCATCGAACCCGCCGGGGCGAATTGTCAGCCGCACCTTGGCCAGCGTGCCTTTTGGGATAAGATTGATATTGGTCTTTGCGTCGTTAAAATCATTCCAGGAACCCATGTCGGGACCCTCCTTTTCGTTCAGTTGGTGGAAGTCGGTTGATCGGCCATGGCGGCCGGTTCAGGGGTTTTGTGTAGGTCAGCCGGTCAGTTGCCGGCGCACCAGTCATTTTGATCTTTTCCATCAGGCGGCCAAGATGCGGCTCCTCGACCTGCGCGAGGCGACCCGAGCGATCCTTGGCCGGAAAGCCCCACGGGTTGATGGTCTGGCAGATGAAGGCGCGGTATGCCGTACCGTCATCGCCCGTGAGTTCGGCCATGGTGATGACCTCATCGACGATGCCCGGCAGTTCCAGTCCGGTCTTGGAACCGTCGATCTGGGCCGAAAACACCTTGCGATTGAAATCGTCCAGCTTCTCGTCGAGAATGCCGACAAACCAGACGTTCTTGGCTCGTGTGTGCTGCAGGTGGGTCAGCCAACCGATCATCTCGCGGCCGTGCAAACCGTAAGCCCCGCGCACATCCGGCTTGCCGGTTTTTTCCGACAGTGCTTCGGGCTGGCCCTTGCACCAGCCGAAACACAGCCGCCCGGCAACGGTGATCGAGTCGATGAAGATGGTTTGGTATTTCCCGAGCGCCGCCGGATCACCGAACTGCTCACAGACGGCCGCATAATGGGCGGGACCATAGGGCTGATCATCACTCAGTGCCGGATTGGGGCCACCGATAAACACTGCGAAAGCCCGGCACTCGGTCCAGGTGCGTGGCCGGATTGTGTCGCCCTGCCAGCCCTCGATGGCGAGATCACCAGCTTCAAGGTCTATGAATAGGGTGTTCGCGGGATCAAGCGTCCAAAGTAGGAAAGTTTTGCCAATTCCGGATTTGCCGAAGATGCAGCCCTTGATCCCGCGTCGTTCGGCAAGACGTTGGTCAGCCGTGATAATGGGAAGGCTCATTGTTCCGCCTCCTGACTGACAAGCGCGAGCTTGAGGCTTCCGGGGCGCACGGTACGAGCAGGCTCAAACCCCTTGCGGATGCCTTCGGGCCATGCCGCGTATTTGCGCTCCGGCACCTTGAAGCTGATGTCGACATATTCCGCCGGATCGTCACCTGCGGTTCGGATGCGCTCGACCATGGCGGTTAGTTTGCTCTGGTCCCAACTGACCCGCTTGGGCAGATCGGCAATGACCGTAAAATCCCCGTCGTCAAACCGCACACAACCCGTGTCAGTTTCCTTCAGTTGACGAATTTCTTCAGCGCGGGTGGCGTATCGAATGATCAGCGCACCATCGAGACGGGTTTTGGCGGCTTTGATCCGCTTTGGGGTTTCATCAATTTCGCGCTGCAGGACAGCCAATAGTTCAACCGGCAGGGCGGCAATCTCCTGTGGCGGCATTGATGTTAGATCATCAACGCGCGGGGCGTTTTCAGGAAAGGGCATATAGGGATCTCCATGTTGGGCAAAAAGGGATTGAAAAGGGGTCATCAGGCGGCCTTGTTCAGCAACAAAGCTGACAGCGAGGCGGCGGTGGCTTTGGATTTCGATTTGGTGCGGGCAATCGCGATATAGGCAAAGCGATCGACCCCAAGGCGTTCTTGGACGAGATCGACAAGCCCACCTCAAAAGCGCCGCTAGCCTTATGTGCGAGATTGCCGAGGGTTTTTCGGTCTTCGGCGGAAAGGTTGCCAACGGCCATGTCACAATCAACAGCCAGAAACCCGCGATGATACGCGAGGCGATCACCGGGCTCGGCTTGGCTCACCCAGGCGAGAAACTCGATATCGCTTATCAAAAGTTTGCACGGGATGATTGCTGGCCGATCTTTTTGGCGCTGCCGCGGTTTGCACACCTGAATGTTGGCTGCGGGGCTCATAGGGCCGCACCTCCCATCGCGCCTGTATCCGTGGTGCACTGTCGTCTCTGGCGAACCTCAAAGGTTTCGACATCTTCAAGTCGGTAAAGAATACGTCCACCGACATTCAGAAAGACCGGTCCCACACCGACCCAACGCCAGCGTTCGAGTGTTCGTGGGCTAACTTTCCAGCGCCGCGAAAGATCGGTTTGATTGAGATGTTTGATTGGCATCGTCGGCTCCTGTTTCGTTGGATTGGAAACAGAATGCCCGATCGCTTAGCCGGAGATCGTCCCGAGTGTGGTCGGTGACACAAGAAAAATATCCCCTTGGAATTGTTACCGTTTTCAGGCCCGGTCGGTGGCACCTACCTTCACCGACCATTCACCACCCAAACACCTACCAAACTCCTCCCGACACAGCTTCAATGGGTGCACCGCACACGAATCAAAAAACCCGCCAAATGGCGGGGTATGGGAAATATATAATAGGTAAGGTTCGACTTCAGATCAGAAGGCTCACAACAAGCCGAGGGTCCAGATACTACCATCCGCGCCTCCCGGCCACCTTTTTGAGGATGCGCGTCCATCCTGGACGGCTGGAAAACAAATGGCCGAGTTTAGAGGAGGCAGATAATGCAGCGGTCAGGATTTCCTGAAAATGCTGCTCTGGGGTGCCACTTCTGGCGCAGTCAAACAAAAATCGTAAAGCGCGGGATTACATTTCTGTAAACTCGAACAATTCATCTT
Organism: Paracoccaceae bacterium; assembly: GCA_047639325.1. Taxonomy (GTDB): domain Bacteria; phylum Pseudomonadota; class Alphaproteobacteria; order Rhodobacterales; family Rhodobacteraceae; genus NVQY01. The sequence goes on from JBLINN010000156.1 coordinate 5,227, forward strand.
CAAACAGGAAGGATTTGAAATCAATACATTTATTATGATCTTCAGGTTTTATATCGAGGGTATTTCGCTAGAATTGGCTGCGCTCCTCCTGGCACACCAGAAGGTCGCTGCGCTTGAGGCGGATATTATCTTCATACCGGATCAGTTTAACAAAGCTTTCGTCAGACAAACAAAAAACGCGCGGAGAGACAGACCCTTCATGAAACAGCGTATACGTGTCTTTGCGACAAAGATTAACCAGACCATCCATCTGACGTCGCTCGTAAGGTACGTAAAAGGCCTCGCCATCAGGTGTTTCCTCGTATCCGGCAAGCTCCATACATAAGCCAACTACCCGCACCGATAACGTTAACAGTCCGTTTTGAACGGAGTATTGCAGATCAGGTTCAGACAACTTCCAGATGCCGGTCAATTCATCTTGCGTGAAGTAGTTTTTTCGGATACGACTCATTCCTACCCCTGCCGTTTGTTCCCCGTATGTTTCTATTCACTTGACGTTAATCACGCAGTCCTGTTGTATCCACAAAGTGAAATATTCTTGGGAATAAATATGGCAACGACATTGCAGGACCGCCTAAAAGCCCGGACCCGGCAACTTGGTATGAACGCCGCTGATGTGGCCTCGCTTGCCGGTGTCAACCGCTCGTTTATCTATGACATCCTTCGCGGCCGGTCCCTCAACCCCAACCGGGAAAGTTTGGAACAGATTGCAAATGTTCTAAAAGTTGATCGGGAATGGCTGTCAGACGGTGTTGGCCATGTAGAGGGTGGCGCCCCTCTCGGAGATATGAGTGCGGACGAGTTTATCAACATCGCTTATGCCAATGCCCGCCCGTCAATGGGGGGCGGCTCCATTCTTGAAGGTGATGATAAACCGGGGCGTAACTTTCACTTTCGCCGCTCCTGGATAAAAAACCGCCTGCAAGCAGCCCCTTCCATGTTGCGTGTCGTGCAGGTCGAAGGCGACAGCATGCGCCCGACGCTTGAAGATGGTGATACGGTTCTCGTCGATATGAACCAGAAATCACCGATGCCACCGGGGATCTTTGTTCTTCATGACGGCATGGGCCTGGTTGCAAAGCGGCTTGAGCATATCCCCAACAGTGATCCCCCCGCGGTTCGCGTTATCTCGGACAATGGTCTATACAGCCCCTATGAACGCACGTCTGACGCGATCAATATTGTCGGGAGGATCCGCTGGTTCGGGCGGGAAATGTAAGGAAAGACGAAGAATGATCCGTGTTATCACTCGAGGCGCGAACGGCCGCCGACATGAAGTCGATTTCGGCGATGTCCGCAAGCACCCCTGAAACCGGACAGGAAGTTCTAGCCGGTCTCGTTGAGCGGGTTACCTATCATAGTCAGGAAAACGGCTTTTGCGTTCTGCGCCTCAAAGCACGGGGTCACAGGGAACTAATAACCGTCATTGGTCATGCGGCAATGATTTCTGCTGGAGAATGGGTGACGGCGTCCGGCGAGTGGATCAATGATCGCAGTCATGGGCAACAGTTCAAGTCCCGCTTTTTGCGCACCTCTGAACCCTCTTCGATCGAGGGTATCGAAAAATACCTTGGCTCTGGTATGATCCGGGGAATTGGACCTGTCTATGCCAAGCGCATGGTCAGGGATTTCGGCAAAGACGTCTTTGATATAATCGAAGCCACGCCTGAACGCCTCCGGGAGGTGGAAGGTATTGGTCCAAAACGTGCAGACAAGATCACATCTGCCTGGGCAGATCAAAAAGTCATCCGCGAAATCATGGTTTTTCTGCATGCTCATACAGTGGGAACAGCGCGAGCGGTGCGCATCTTCAAGACCTATGGCACTGATGCCGTCCAGATCATGACCGAAAACCCGTATCGGTTAGCGCAGGACATTCGCGGCATTGGCTTTAAAACTGCCGATACGATCGCTGAGAAGCTCGGGGTAGAAAAAACCGCCATGATCCGGGTGCGCGCGGGGATTTCCTATGCGCTGACCGAGGCAATGGGCAACGGCCATTGCGGCCTGCCGCTGGAAGAACTCGTCCCGCTGGCAATCAAGCTGCTTGAGGTCCCGAATGATCTGATTGAGACCGCGATCGATTTGGAAATGACCGAAGGAACCATCACGGCCGACACGGTGGGTGATGTGCCCTGCGCGTTTCTGAGCGGGCTTTATCACGCCGAGAAATCAATTGCCGAGCGGATGAAAAATCTTATCAAAGGCTCTTTGCCCTGGGCAGAGATCGACGCCGACAAGGCTCTGCCGTGGATTGAGGAAAAAACCGGCCTGACTCTGGCCAAATCCCAGGCCGAAGCTATTCGTCTCGCCCTTTGCTCAAAGGTCCTGGTGGTTACCGGTGGCCCCGGGGTTGGCAAAACCACAATTGTGAACTCCATTCTCCGCATACTTTCCGCCAAAGCCGTCAAGCTGTTGCTTTGCGCGCCGACCGGTCGTGCAGCCAAGCGCATGAAGGAAGCCACCGGCATGGAAGCCAAGACTATCCACCGGTTGCTAGAGATTGATCCGAAATCCTTTGGCTTCAAGCGCAATGAAGAAAATCCGCTGGGATGCGATCTGTTGGTGGTCGACGAAAGTTCCATGGTCGATGTTTCGCTGATGCAATCTCTCATGAAAGCCATCCCCAATCATGCGGCTCTTTTGATCGTCGGCGATATTGACCAATTGCCATCCGTCGGACCCGGCCAGGTGCTGGCCGACATCATCGGCTCTGGCATGGTGCCTGTTGTGCGCCTGATCGAAGTGTTTCGTCAGGCGGCGCAAAGCAAAATCATCACCAGCGCCCACCGGATCAACCAGGGCTATATACCAGATCTAACAAAGCCAGAGGGTGATAGTGATTTTTACTTCGTCCCGGCCGTTGATCCTGAACAGGCAGTTGAGCGTATCGTTGATCTGGTGCAAACAAGAATACCCAAGCGCTTCGGGTTGAACCCGATCCGCGATATCCAGGTTCTTTGTCCAATGAACCGCGGTGGCGTCGGGGCGCGATCCCTTAACATCGAATTACAAGCAGCGCTTAATCCGGCCGGGGATCGAAAAGTGGAACGGTTCGGCTGGACCTTCTCGCCAGGTGACAAGGTGATGCAAATCGAGAACGATTACGACAAAGAGGTCTATAACGGAGATGTTGGCTATGTTTCTGGGGTCGATCCGGAAGCTGGCGAACTGGTTGCAAACTTTGATGGCAACGACGTTACTTACGCATTTGGGGAACTCGACACACTGGTCCCTGCTTACGCGGTTACAATCCATAAAAGTCAGGGGTCGGAATACCCGGCTGTTGTCATTCCCGTCATGACCCAGCACTATACTATGCTTCAGAGAAATCTGCTTTATACCGGCGTGACACGCGGTAAGCAGCTTGTCATCCTGGTCGGGCAACCGAAAGCCGTTGCTATCGCGGTCAAAAACATATCCGGGCGCCGGCGTTGGTCGAAGCTTGATGAATGGCTAAAAGGGAGCGTTGCACAATGATCAAGTTCGTTTCCGTTGAGGATGACAACCCCGCACTTGCCCATTCACCCATGGTTCGGGCCATTGAAATGATGTTCACCCATATCGAGGAACATGGACCAACTGGTTTAACCCCCTCCAAGGCCTTCAAACGGGTGTTCGTGCATTGGGCGGCGGCGAATTTTGACTGGCCCGGATATTCCGAAGAGGAGCTGTTTGTTGTCAACAAGGTTCTGAACGAAATGGATTTCCCGCCACTTATGGAAATCCACGATCTTTTAATCGCGCTCAAAATCGGGCGTCATTACAAAAACAGTTTTCGCCTGACCAAGGCCGGTCAGACCCTGATTGGTCATCCCGGGCAGATATTTGGCGTCATCACGCCGTTCTTCCTGTTTGAAACCGATCACCTGGCTTTCTCCCGGCGCCACGAACGGCCTCTTGGCAACTGGGATGTGTATCTGAACGTGCTCAATGTCGAAGCGGAAGACGGGGTTTCCGGTCGGGACCTTGATCGGGTGTTTTTTGGCGCGAACTCAAAAACTCAATACAGTTACGATTTGAGCAATCTTTATGTTCAAATCCTGCGTCCCTTATGCTGGACCGGGCTACTTTCAGAGCACCGCACAAAGCGGCAAGGTCTTGAAGAGGGAATATTCACCAAGACGCCACTTTGGCGAGCTTCATTGCGCCTTGAAACAGACGATATGGTGAAACCAGCAAAGCGTCACTGAGACGTTTTAAATTCCGTATTTGGCGCCGACGATTCGGAACTTCGCGTTTTGCGATTCTTGCCACCTCGACTACCTACAACTTTGGTTCGGCTTTTTCTATTGTTTGCGCACGATTGCGCATCTCTACTTTAAGCATTTGATAACGCTTGTTTTTGTAATCCCTCTGGATACCGTCTGTTCATCACAACGACGAGATCGATAGATAGAATGACAGGCAGGCCGGGCTTCCGCCACAACACTTTCCCACCCGACCAGATGTCGCCAACCGAGCGGCGGGGTGAGCTTTGTGTGTTACTAGCGCGCGGCCTATTCCGGCTGCGAATGCGCGACCAAGCCGAACTATCTGGCAATACTGGAGAATTTCGACTTCACAACTCAGCCGACCAGAGCGGTACTGCGGAAACCTTGAAACGGAGAGCCGTATGACAAATCCCGATCCCATCCCCGCGCGCCTGGCCGCGCTGAAAACCACACCCACCCCGGAACTGAAATCCCAGTGGCGCGACTTATTCGAGACCG
>JBLINN010000157.1:0-9924 GCA_047639325.1 Paracoccaceae bacterium
CAGGAACATGCCAACACAGCCCAGCGGCGAGATCGTCATGATCTGACGCAAGCTCATCGGTTTGGCGGTTTCAAAGGCCGGGGTTGGGCTGATCGACAACAGGATCGGCCCGAACGAGATTGAAATCACCACCGAGGCAATCACAAAGGTTTCATACCCCGACGGGTCGCCAACCAGCAACAGCGCCTGCGCGCTGACAATGCCCACCATTTGCACGATCATATAAAGCGACAGCGCCTTGCCGCGATTCTGGTTGTCGGCGGCGTTGTTCAGCCAGCTTTCGGCGGTGACATACACACCCGAAAAACAGAACCCGATGATCACCCGTCCAAGGATCCAGGCCGCCGGATTGGTAAAGGCCGGATACAGGATCATCACTGCGGAAATAAACGACGCAAGGGCCGCAAACACCCGCACATGGCCAACCCGTCGGATCAATTCGGGGGCCATCCGCGACCCGCCCAGAAAGCCAACAAAATAGGCAGACATCACAAAGGACATTTCCAGCGTGGAAAACCCTTCGATTTCGCCTCGCACCCCCAGCAAGGTGCCTTGCAGCCCGTTGCCCACCATCAACAGACCCATTCCGGCCAACAAGGCCCATGCGCTCGATAAAACTTGTAACATCGGGTGGCTCCGCGCGTTGGCTGGTTGATTTAGTCCCTGTTAGCCGATCAGATACCGGGCGGACTAAGTTGTCTACGACACTTCATGGGCTTATTTCACTTTTCCGCACCGGGCGGCAGCAAAAGCGACGCATCGCCATAGGAAAAGAACCGATAGCCGTTGCGCACGGCGTGGTCATAGATCTCCACGATCCGCTGATGCCCGATCAGGGCCGATACCAGCATCAGCAGCGTCGATTTCGGCAGGTGGAAATTGGTCATCAGCGCGTCGGTGACCCGGAACGGGAACCCCGGATAGATAAAGATATCGGTCTTGCCCTGCCATGGCGCGATGGCGCCAGTGTCGCGTGCGGCGCTTTCGATCAGCCGCAACGCTGTGGTGCCCACTGGGATGATCCGCCCACCTGCGGTCTGGGTGGCGGCGATTTCGGCCGCGGCCTGATCGCTGACCCGGCCCCATTCGGCGTGCATCTTGTGGGTGGTCACATCGTCAACCTTGACCGGCAGAAAGGTTCCGGCGCCCACATGCAGAGTGACATAAGTGATATCGACGCCCATCGCGCGGATCTGATCCAGCAAAGCTGCATCAAAATGCAAGGACGCGGTGGGCGCGGCCACTGCACCGGGGTTGCGGGCAAAAACGGTTTGATAATCCTGATTGTCCTGCGCATCCGCAGGCCGGCGCGCGGCAATATAGGGTGGCAATGGCATCGCCCCCACGGCGGCAAGGGCTGTGTCGAAATCGCCGCCAGTCAGGTTGAACTGCAACACCGCTTGCCCATCAACCACACGCAGCAACGTGGCGCTTAGGTCTTGCGAAAACCGGATGTCCTCGCCCGGCTTGACCTTTCGCAACGGCTTGATCAGCGCGCTCCACGCGCCTGCGTCGTCCGGCTCCAGCAGGGTGACGTCGATTTTGGCAGATACCGCCCCTTGCGCACTGTCGCGATGACGCTGACCACTTAGGCGGGCCGGAATAACCGCCGTGTCATTCAGCACCAGCCGATCCCCAGCGCGCAGCCAGCCGGGCAAGTCGCTGACATGGGCATCGGTGATCCGGTCGCCGTCCGCCACCAGCAACCGCGCCGATGGGCGTGGCGACGCGGGGCGCGTTGCGATCAGGTTATCGGGCAGGTCAAAATCAAAATCGGCAAGTTTCATGTGGGGCGCTATAGGCTGCCGCGACCGGTTTGGCCATATGCAACCTTAGCGCCCACTGGCAGACCCATCCGCCGGATCGGGTGCCCGCCGCATTGGGGCCTGTGGCGCGTCGGTCCCATCGTCGGACACTGGCGGATTGGTGCGAAAAATTTCCCGAAACATGCCCGGCGCCAGCGCCGACAATGGGTTGACCTGAACAGTGGGCGCGCTTGACGTGCCTTTCAGCTTGTAAGTGAACCCGATGACACCCTCGCCCTTGCGGGTCAGGATACTACCGATGCTGTTCAGCAGATACAGCGGCGAAATCGTGCCCTGCATGTTCAACCGCCCCGTGGGCACGTCATAAACACCGTCCATCGACAGGCCAATGGACGGCCCAACGGCGCTGCTTTTGTGCAGGATCAACTTGGAGGGACCCAGCCGGAATTTCGCGTCCACCTCGGTAAATTGAATACCCTGCCCGGCCATTTCGTCCAGCAAGCCCACAATACTGATCGCATTCAACAAGGCGGCAATCGCCGGGGCGTCCTTGACCCGGGTATTGGTCACCCGCAACGTGCCATCATATTCGCCCGGTTCTTTGGCAGGCAACAGCGACAGCTTGAAATCACCATCCCGCCCCTGATCCAACACCCCGGCCGAGCGGAAAACCCCGCCTGCATCAATTGATTCCACCAAAACCGCGCTGCGCCCGCCGCGTGGTACCAGATTCCCCGTCACCAATGTCTGCCCGTTCAACTTGCCGCGAAACGGGCCACTTAGCCCGCCAGTAGTGCGGAATTCACCGATGAAATCATGCAATGCAATTGTGTCGGTGATCTGCAACCGGCTAAGCGATATTTGCAGCGGGCTGGATTTGCCGCCACCACTGCTGCCAAATTCCGCGCGCCGCATATCCAGCGTTCCGCCCAGAATGCGCAGATCCGGCGGGGCATTTTCGCCCCTGCCGACAAATTCAACGCTGGCCTCTAACCAGTTGCCCATCCGGACAGAGCTGAGCAACGCGCGTTCCAACCCGCCGCCAGACCGGTTCAGCACCGTTCCCGTGGCCGACAGCCCCGCCGTCTGCACCACCAGCCGGTCAATGCGGGTCTGCTCGCCTAATGTGCCGGCGATCTCTAGCAGGCCACTGGCCTTTTTTGGTTTCGCCCAACTGAGCTGCGGCAGATGCAACCCAAGCCCCTGCAAATCTGATCGCAGGGTGATCGACGGGGGTTTGCCCGGCCCCAGATCCAGCGTGAAATCGCCAGACCCCAGCCCCGACACCGACCCTTTGGGCAGGCCGATGCCAAACGTGTCCACCAGCAGCTGCGACAGCTCTACCTGGCCGGTCAGGCGACTGTCCTTGCTGGCGCCTTTGCCGATTTCGCGCTGCCACACCGCCGTGATTGGCACCGGGCCAACCAACCCTGTGCCCGACAGCACCAAATGTTTATGGTCGCCCTCTATCTGCACTACGGGGGCGGTCAAAACCTGCCCGGGCACCAGAAGGCTGCTGGACACATTGTGAACCTCGCCTTTCAGGTGAAATTCCAGCTCTTCAAACGGCACTTTTTTCTTGAGCGGAAAGGCCACTGTTCCGGTGACCTTGGCCATGCCTTCGGCCACATCCACCGGCAAGGGCGTTTCGCGCAGCACTTGCAAGGGCGGTCGGTTCAGCAGCGACAAGATTGCCGTGACAGAACCGCCACCCACCAGACGCACCAAGGCCGGTGTGCTGGGTTTCACGGTGATATCGGGCACGATGAACGATGTGCCGCTGATATCCACCACCCCGCCCTGATCGGCCACCACCTGCCCTTTGGTGGACATCGCCACAAAGCGCCTGCCAGACAGGGTGCCCTGCCCAAAGGCCCCGGTGATCGGCGGCTGGGTCTTGAGAAACCGGATAGAGGCGTCTTCAAAGTTGAAACCGGCGTAAATATCAGGCTTGGCCCCAGGACGAGCGCGCAAGGCAAAGCTAAGATCGCTCAGCGTGCCGCCCAGCATATTGTTGGTCACCCATTCGCGCGACTTGATCACCGCGCCCTCTGGCCACAGCGTCAGCAAACGCTGTCGGCTTAGGTGGTCAATCTGACCATCCAACGACAACCGCCAGCCTTCGTCAGTGGCGTCCAGCGCCCCGGTCAGGCTGATCACCCCATCCGGGTCATGGATTTGCATTTGCCCCAGCGAAAACCGGAACGGGTTCAGTTCCAGCTGAAAATCCGCCGTTGCCCCATCCAGGACCAGCGGGGCGGGATACAGGTTGGCAGGGTTGATGCTTAGGCCCGTCAGGGTGAACTGGCCGATCAGGTCGGTCAGCTTGCCATCCGCGACGCCGCCCAGATAGGCACTGCCTTCGGCGACACCGCTGCCCCAACTGCTGTCAACCGACAGCTCGTCAAAGACCAGAACCTGCGTATCGGGCGCATAGGTGAAATAGGTTCGTGCGCCGTTAAACGGAATCGGGCTGGTTTGATCGGTTGGTTGCAGCACACCGGCCCCGATCTGCAGTGTGGCCGACAAGGGCGCCAGTGCACCAGACCCGTCGATGCCACCGCGCAAAGCGCCGGAAATCGGCGCGCGCAACACGTCCAGCCAGCCCAAGGCAAACCCCTGTGCGGCAACGTCCTGCGCGGCGATATCCTGCACGGAAATGCCAAAATCAGCCCTGGTATCGCCGATGCGGCTGGAATAATTGGCCTCGATCACGCTGGCATAATCGCGCCCGCTAAGCAGGGAAAACCCGGCGGCCAGCCGCAGCTGATCGCCATCGCGGTCCAGACGCACGGTGCCACCGTCCAACGTCCAGGCCTGACCCTGCTGCGCGTCTTCATAACGTAAGGACAGCGCTTGCATCTCGACCGCGACCAAGGCCGCCAGTTCTGGCCTTAGAAACAGCCGGTCCCATGTCTCGATCAGTTGCGGCAAGCCTTCGGCCTGTTCCACCGGGGCCACCCCCCCCATCGACAGCGCCACATTGCCCGCCGAATCCTTGCGCAACGTGGCCAGCGCACCCGACAGCGAAATCCGTTTGGCCTGCAGCTGGCCGCGCAACAGCGGGCGCATCGCCAGTTCGGCCTCGGCATCCGCCAGCTGGGCAATCAACTGGCCGCCGACATCTGTCAGCTCAACGTCCCGCAACCGCAAGCGCGGGCGCCAACCCTTGTTGATCACCAGCGACACACCGCCAAAGGTGATCTGCATACCGCCCAGGTTCCGTTCAATCCGCGTCTCGATCCGGTCGCGCAACCAGTCCGGCGCGGTCAGGCGCTGGCCGATCACCGCCACCAGAAGCAAACTGGCGACAACAACCAAAGCTGTCAGGCTGACCAGCGTCCAGCGCCCAACCTTATGGGCGCGCGACCGCTGGCGGCGCGGCGCGGGTTCGGGTTGATCTGTGTCTTTCTGGGCCACGGTGCCATCAACCATGTGTTTTTTGCCTGCGCGTCTTTATTGTTGCCCGGAGCGGTCTATGATGCAGTTCACACTATATCCCCTACCCGGAGTTTCCCGATGCCCGATGTATCCGACCTTGCCCCCGGTTTCACCCTGCCGCGTGACGGTGGTGACAGTGTCAGTCTTGCCGATCTCAAGGGCAGTGGCGTTGTTCTGTTTTTCTATCCCCGCGATGATACGCCGGGCTGTACTACGGAATCTATCGGGTTTTCCGCAACCCTGCAAAGCTTTGCCGATGCAGGCGTTCAGGTGTTTGGCGTTTCCAAGGATACGGTTGCCAGCCACGACAAATTCGTCACCAAACATGACCTGAAAACGCCGCTTTTGTCCGATGAAACCGGCACCATGTGCGAAGATTATGGTGTTTGGAAGGAAAAGAACTCGTTTGGCAAAACCTATATGGGTATCGTGCGGTCAACATTCTACATCGGGCCAGACGGGACAATCCAGGCGGTTTGGCGCAATGTCAAAGTGCCGGGCCACGTTCAGGAGGTTCTGGCCAAGGTGCGCCGTCTGCGGGTCCAAGACGCAAAAGCCGCCCAGGACTAAGCCCAAGCGCCATTCCCCGCGTCAGAACCGTCACCCATCCAGATGCAGATAGACCCGCCGGTTCTGGCGCCCCTTCTTATCAATTTTACCAACACGAATGCGGCCGGTTTCCCCGGTGCGCGCCACATGGGTGCCGCCGCAAAGTTGCAGATCTACCTGCGCCGCCCCCTGCCCGATCCGCACCAACCGGACACGCCCCGCCCTCGTCCGTCACGCCGACAATCCGGGCAATGGCCTGGCGTGCATAGGCATCTGTGGTGAATAATGGATCGGTTATGTGGTTTGCGCCCCGTTTGTCCCATCGGCACTGTCGTCGGATGTCGGCGCTGTCTTGTTGCCGCCCCCCGGCAACAAGGCCTCTGGATTGCGCAACCAGATATCGCGTTGGGCAAAGGGAATTTCGATACTTTCTTCGACAAACCGCCGGGCGATTTCGTGGTTCATGTCAGTGAGCACCGACAGGCTCCAATTAACGTCCCGCAGTATCGCCCGAATTTCAAAATCAAGCGAATCCGCGCCGAACCTTTGGAACACCACACTGGGTGCCGGATTGGCCAGCACCATCGGGTGGGCGGTGGCGATTTCCAGCAACAGTTTCTCGACCATGCGTGTGTCAGTGCCATAGGCCACCCCCACCGGCACAATCACCCGACCCACCGTGTTGCCACGGGTATAGTTGGTGACCATGCCGCTGATCAGATCCGAATTCGGGACAATCACATCCGTGCGGTCAAACGTCTCGATCCGGGTCGAGCGCACTGATATATCGCGCACATAGCCCATCTGCCCGGCGACCTCGATCCAGTCGCCCTTGGATATCGGGCGTTCGATCAACAGGATAATGCCGCTGACAAAATTCGACACGATGGTCTGCAGGCCGAAACCGATACCAACCGACAGTGCACCAGCAACAATCGCCACCGACGACAGATCCAGCCCGGCGCTGGACACCGCCAGCAGCGCGGCCAGAAAAATGCCCAGATAGCCGGTAAAGGCCACGATGGCATTCTGCCCGCCGGGGTCAATGCTGGTCTTTGGCAGCAGGCTGTTGCGCAAGCCGCCCTGCAGCAGGCGCGTTGCCGAATAGCCGACCACAAACACCAGCGCGAAAGACAGGAAATTCACTGGCGAAATGCGCGAGTCGCCGATTTGGAACCCTTCCAGGAACCGCGACCACAATTCCGTCAGGTCCGCGACCCGCGCGCCCCAGACCAGCGCCAGCATTGGCAGGCTGCCCAGCGTCAGAACAAAGCCAACCAGCACCGAAAACAGGGATTCGCGCGCCGCAAGTTCGCTGGTGCCCGAAAACCAGCCAAACAGATCGCCAAAAAACCTTTGCAGGATCAGCACACAGGAAACTATCGCCAGCGTCAGGATCACCGGAAAGACAATCGCCTCGGCCGCATATATATAGCCAAATGCGGCCAAAACCGGCGAGATCAGCGCCAACACCATCGCCACTTGCCGTATGCCGCGGACAATCCGGGAAAATCCGGCGGCGCGTTGCAAGACACCAACTTGTTCGTCGGTGGTCTTCTGAACCCGGAAACCGACATAATGCAGACGCAGCAAAAGCAAGGCTGTCGTCAGAATAACCGGGAACCCGGCAACTGCGCGCGACCCATCCGAGATGTTTTCGATCTGTTCATAAAGCCCGGTCATGTCGCGCAGAACCAGCATTACCGCCAGCATACGCACATAGAATATCATCTCGGCCCGGCGGTTTTCCGGGATCGGGATGACCTCATTTTCGATGCGGCGCGCATAAAGCTGACCGCTCAACCAGTTGAACACCAGCAAGGTCAGCGCCCATTTGGGCATGGCCGCCAAGACCAGTTCGCCCCGCACACCCAGAATACCAGTCAGCGATACTGCCTGCACCAGCGCAAATGTGCCAACCATCGGAAACAGGATTTTGGCCAGCGACACCACAAAGCGCCAAACACCAGTGCCGCGCCCGCCAAACTGGCGCAGATATTCGCCCAACTGTTCCGACCATCGCCCGCTTTGCAGCAACAGCACCAGACCCACAGCGGTCAGCAACAAGATCACCGGCAGGTTGCGCCGCATTCCTTCGCGGTTCGTCTCGGATTGCCAACCGGCAACGGTTTCGTTCCACAGGCCGACCAGCATGTTCGAGATGTCGCGCATCGCCACCGGCCAATAGACCGGGTTCAAAGGCGATGGCCCGCGATCCAGCAACAGGCGAGCCTGGCGTTCTCGAATGATCCTGTCGATTTCACCAATCAGCCCGTTGGCACGGTTATACGCCTCTTCGGCAACAACTCTTGGGACTTTTAAAGCCGCCAGTTGTTCTTTCAGATTAACCCGCAAATTGGCAATATCGGTGGGTTCTTCGCCGGTTTCAGGCTCGGGTCCCAAGGCATTCAGCTGCGATTGCAGAGTGCGGATTCGGTCGGTGTTTTCTGCCCGGGACGACGCAAATTTTTCGCGATAACCGGCTACTTCAAAGCGCAGATTTTCCATCGCGGCGATTGACGCCCGGTTGGCATCCACCACATCTTCGGCACGCGTGGCGACCTTTAGCCATTCCTGATAATAGTCGCGGTCCTGTTGCGTGACCTGTGCCTGCGCCACCGTGGAACAGGCCAGAAAGACAAGTGCCAGGGCCAGTTGGCAAAGAGACCGCAGCGCCGTCATGTGTCTGCGAAGACACCAGGAATGCTGGCCGGGACGCGTGTCATCCAATCAGGCACCGGCAGGCCTTTTTCTTTCAGGAAGTCGGGGTTGAACAGTTTGGATTGATACCGCGTGCCATAGTCACACAGCACCGTCACAATCGTGTGCCCCGGCCCCAATTCACGCGCCAGATGCACCGCGCCGGCGACGTTAATGGCGGTTGACCCCCCCAGAACCAAGCCTTCGTTATGCAGCAGATCAAACACGTAAGGCAGCGCTTCTTCATCCGATATCTGGTATGAGAAGTCGGGCGTAAACCCTTTCAGGTTCTCGGTAATCCGAACCTGGCCAATGCCCTCGGCGATGCTGCCGCCTTCGGATGCCAGTTCACCGGTGGTGTAATATGAATGCAGGGCCGCCCCCATTGGATCGGCCAGGGCAATCTTGACGCCTTTGGGTTGCAACGCTGCCGCCACCCCCGCGAGCGTCCCACCCGAACCAACCGCGCAGACAAAGCCATCGACCTTGCCGTCGGTCTGTTCCCAGATTTCCGGTCCCGTGGTTTCGATATGCGCCTGACGGTTGGCCACATTGTCGAATTGATTGGCCCAGATAGCACCATTGGGTTCGGTCTTGCCAAGCTCAATCGCCAGCCGTTCGGAATATCGGATAAAGTTGTTGGGGTTGCGATAGGGCGCTGCGGGCACTTGTACCAGCTCGGCGCCGGCCAGCCGCAACATGTCTTTTTTCTCTTCGCTTTGGGTTTCGGGGATGACGATGACGGTCTTGAACCCCATCGACGCGCCGACCAGCGCCAGACCAATCCCGGTATTGCCGGCCGTGCCTTCGACAATGGTTCCGCCGGGTTTCAGCGTTCCGCGCGCAATGGCGTCGCGGATGATATACAAGGCCGCCCGGTCTTTGACCGACTGCCCGGGGTTCAGAAACTCGGCCTTGCCCAGAATCTCGCAGCCGGTTTCCTCGCTGACGTGGCGCAGCCGGATCAGCGGTGTGTTTCCTACGGCCTCGGCCAGATCGCGTGCTATGCCCATGATGCCCCCCATCAAATCAATGTCCTGTCAGGTGTACCCTTGCGCCTTGATGACCTCAAGCCGAGATACGCAACCGATCGCGGTGCCGGGCCAGCCATAACGCCACCGTCACCAGCGGCATATCGCGGTATGTCTGCGCATCAATCCCAGCCATCAGCGCGTCAAATCCGATGATCTGGCTGCGAATATCTTCGCCCTCTTCCGCCAACCCGCCATCTTTTTTCACATCAGAAAGGTCGGTCAATCCTATGTAAAGATGAACAAATTCCGTGTTAGCGCCGGAGCTGGAATAGACCGCCGACACAGGCTCCAGGTGAACCAGGTGCAAGCCTGCTTCTTCCATCACCTCGCGATGGGCGGTCTGGTCTGGTGTTTCACCCGGGTCGATCAACCCCGAAACCGGCTCTGACAGCCAAGGCGCGCGATCACCGCCCATAAACAACGGCGCGCGGAAC
>JBLINN010000158.1:0-9853 GCA_047639325.1 Paracoccaceae bacterium
CTGCACCATCGCGCCAATCGGACAGTGGCATGTAATTGTCGACCCCGACAAAGTCGATATTGTCATCCGCCCACAACGGATCGAGATGGAAATACCGGTCGCCACTGCCATCCTGCGGCTGATAGCCGAAATACTCTGACCAATCCGCCGCATAGCCGATCTTGGTGCCACTCCCCAGCAACACCCGAACCTCTGCCGCCAGATCGACCAGCGCCGCCACCGCCGGAAACCCGGCAGTCCCGCGAATTTGTGTCAGCCCGCGCATTTCCGAGCTGATGCAAAACGAGTCAACCCCGCCAGCCGCTGCACACAGGGCGGCATAATGCAGAATGAACCGCCGCAGCCCCCACTCTTGCGGCCCCGCATAACTGACAACACCGTCGCCAACGGTAAAATCCGACGCCGACGCCGTGCCAATAAACGCCGCAACTTCCGCATCAGCCGCCGCCGTACCGTCAGGCGATCCCGCGTGCCCAGGTGCCGCAGACAGCGTGATCCGCCCGCGCCACGGCAAAACCGGTTGGTCTGCCGCCCCGGACCACGGATCGGGCAACCCGTTCACTGCCACCTGATCCATCAGGATAAACGGATAAAACATCACCCGCGTGCCATTTGCATTCATATGGCGGATCGCCTCGACCACCGCAGTATCCGCCGGCGTGCCGCCATAAATCGGCCGCCCTTCGGCCTGCGCAATCTCATCCACAGTGGCCCGCGACTGCCCAGCAACGCCCCAAGGCATATTACTGCCCTCAATCGCCTTGCGCTCGACCTTAGGCACCACCTGACACTGACCACAGCGCAGATCGCCACCAAACCACGACACAACCAATGATGTCGCCCCACAACCCGGCAATTCTTCGGACAATGCCTCTAACGAGGTTTCAAAGTCGCTCTTACCCGACGGGCTGTTGATATTAGCCACCCAGGAACTGCCCGGCCCGTCCGAGTAGTAAACCGGGGTTGTCGCCAGCGTGTATTCCCCCGTGCCCGGCATCAACGCCACGCCGTTGATCAACTGCGCCGGATCATCGTCATACCCGGCGGCATCGGGCTGCTCGGCCCGCACAACCTCAAACGAGAACTGCGGCACCCGGTTGCCAAACGGCTCTAGCGATAGATCTTCCATCACCACATAGGCCGTGCCGCGATAGGCCGGAACCATCCCTGGACCTTCAATGGCCTCCATCACCGGATCAACCAACTGGTCGACAGAACCGGTATAAACCCGCAGGTTCAGATCATCACGCGCGACTTCCTCGCCATCGGCCCAGACCCGGCCAATGCTGGCAATCTCACCTTCGCAGACCGCAACCGCCAGCGACACGCTATAGCTATAGCTGGTGGTGACCGGCGCGCTGGGTCCCCCCTTGCCGCCCCCGGATGTAGTCGCAGCCTCTTGGAAATCCGACGCCCAGATCACCTGCCCGCCAACCCGCATCCGGCCATAAACTTGCGCAATTGGCGCACCGTCGCTGGCCCGCGTCAGGCGAAACTGCTCTATCTTGCCGGTCTCGACCGGGTCCGACCCTGCCCCCAGCAAACGCTGGTCGATCACCCGCCCCAGCGTCGCGCCCACAGCCCGCCCAATCGCGACCGAAGACAACCCCGCGAGCGTCCCCCCAACAGAGCCGCCAATCGCCGCACCCGCAGCCGAAAGAAGTATCGTCGCCATCAGAGCACCTCCAAAGAAAATTCGGTCGGAAATTCGGTGGGAAATTCAAACACCGCCGCAATCCGCCGCCGCCAGGGCGCGCTCAGCGGGCTTTCAACCACGCCGTGCCGCGCATAGGCATGCACAAATCGGGCATCCCGCCCGACCTGCACGACAATGCCCAGATGCTTGGCCACCGATCCGGCGCGCATCCGAAACAAAATCACATCGCCCGGGGTCGCGGTACCGGGTTTCTCAACCAGATGCCGCCGGGCCGCCTGCCACAACCGCTCCTCGCCCTGCGGCTCGGACCAGTCCATCGAATAGGCCGGAACCGCCTCTGGCTCGGCACCGTAAATGTCGCGCCACACACCGCGCACCAAGCCCAGACAGTCGGCCCCGGCCCCGCGCCGTGCCGCCTGATGGCGATAGGGCGTGCCGATCCAGCCCCGCGCTGCCGCAATGATCCGGTCCCGACTAGACATCAGCGCAAACTCCCACCGGAATTGGTCCCGGATTGCTTTGGCACCGCCATCACCCAATCTTCGCCAGGAATGTCCGGAAAGCCTTGGTAATTCGGGAAATTGTTGAACTTCAGCCGGCAGCTTTCCATGCGCTTGTCGCACCCGGCCTCCAGCCGCGCGGTATCGCCCTCGGCAATCCCCCCGCGCAGCGGTTCCCACAGTTCAACAACCCTTACACCATCATCGAACCGGTCCTGCTTGATCGCGCCCCACAACCCCTTGGCCGCACCAGACACCACCACCAGCCGACCGCGCGCAAACCATCCAGGTTCGAACCCGGCCATGTCCTGCCAGCGAAATTCCCGCGCCTGCAAAACCTGCTCAACCGGGCGTTCTTCGGCATACCCGGGCGTCGACAGATCAAAACCACAGGCCCGGTCCGCCAAAACGGCCGTACACGGCTTTTGGTACACCCGCCCAAGAGGCCGGTTCAGCGCCTCAGTCAACCCGCGCAGCTCGGCGTGAAACGCCCCGCCACTGCGCCGTAGCTCGCCAATAGAGCCGCGAAACTGCAACCAACGGACATCCACATCCGCCCAGTTCACCAGCCATGCCTGCACCTCGGCCCCGTCAAACCGACCGGCCTCAATATCTTCTTCGCGCACAGCCAAATCACTCAGCGCGCCAATGGCCTCGGTGTTGTCCACCGACAAGCCCGTGCTCTGCTGCAACGCCTGCGCCGACAACCCGGTATCCGCCCGAAAGGTAACGCCCTCAAACACCAGCGGCATATCGTGGTCGGTAAACCCATATTGAACCCCGTCCTTGCGGGTGATCGCCCAACAGCGACACAGGCTAGTCAGCCCGGTCTCGACATGCGCCTGAAACGCCTGGCTGACCCCGCCCATCAGACCCGCACCTCGACCACCGGCACATTGGGCACCGAACCCGCCTGAA
Organism: Paracoccaceae bacterium; assembly: GCA_047639325.1. Classification (GTDB taxonomy): domain Bacteria; phylum Pseudomonadota; class Alphaproteobacteria; order Rhodobacterales; family Rhodobacteraceae; genus NVQY01. Next base: position 3,076 of record JBLINN010000158.1, read on the forward strand.
AGCTGGCCACACTGGTCTGTATCCGGTCGGTGTCAAACCGCACCGGCACGTCAAATTCAAACCCGGCAACGATCTCCATCGTCTCGGCGGGCGGATGCACAAAGCAGACCAACCCGGTGGCTAAATCCACTTCGTAATCCACACCTTCCTGCAATTCGTCCTGCTCAACCCCAACCTTGACACTCCCGGCCACTGGCTTGGCAATCGGGCGGGAATAGCTGTGCGTCCCCGACCGGTACGACTTGACCAGCGGAAACAGCGTCTGATGCCCGTCGCCCAGCGCAATCACCTGATCACGAAACGAGATTTCACCACTGGCCCGCGCGGATTTGAAATCCGACCAGTCCTTCCAGCGAAACCCGAACATCTGCCCACGCCGCGCCTCAAAAAATGAGATCAGCGTCTCCACGTCGTCCAGCGACCGCATCCCCAGCCCGGCATCATAGCGCCGCCGTGAATGCGCCCAGGGCGTGTTGCGTTCCTCGAACCCGTTGGCCAGCGTCACCACATCCGTGCGCCGCTCTGGCCCCCCGACCGAGCCAAAGCTCAGCGAGGCCGGAAATCTCACCTCATGAAAGGTCATCGTTGCTTCTCCGATCTAGCGATTACGGTTGCCGCGCCCCAAGGCCCGGCTCATCTGCGCGGCGATCTGCCCCTGGCTGCGTTGAAATCCCTGAACATCCGGCGTCGTGATATTCATCACCACGCTGACGCCGCCGCCACTGGCGCTACGCACCCCCAACTTGCCATCAGCGCCGCGGGTCAGCGGCATGATCGCCTCTGGCCCGGCCTCACCCATCAGCCCCATACCGCCGCGCATCGGAAAGCTGACCGGCCCGGACACTACACCGCCATTGGCAAACGGCATCACCCGCCCTTGCGAAAAACTGCCGCCATCAGCAAAGGGCAACATCCCCTGAACCAACCCGCCAACACCACTTGCCAGCAAGCCGCCAAAGTGATCCGTCACCGGCTTGATCGCCGCCGAATAGGTCGTCTGGATCATCGACCGCGCCACGGTTTCCAGCGCATCCGACAGCTTCATGCCGTCCAGAACCACGCCATCAAACGCCCGCCGCAACCCGCGCGACAACCCACGCTCCAACGTCGCCACATCGCGCCCTGTTGCCGACAGCGACTCGCGCATCCGGCGCAGTTCGCTGTCGAACCCGGCGGCCATCCCGGCAGCCGCGCCCAGGCTGTCTTCCAGCGCTTCGGCCTGGTCGTCCAGCGCCTCTATCCCGTTCCGCTCAGTCATCGCCATCTCCTAGATCTTTATCCGGATACGCAGCCTGCAAGGCATCCAACCCGGCCCGGCCCATCGGGGCATCAACCCCGCCTTGCCCCAGCATCAGCCGCAACTCTGCCGGCGTCAGACGCCAGAATTGATCTGGCGTCAGCCGCAACCCCTGCATCCCGGCCCGCATAAGCGCGGGCCAGTCAAACCCGCTCATGCCTCGCCGGAATTCATACCGGGCATCATGAATGCCCGCGCCAACAGCTCTGCCGCAACCCGCGCCGCAGCCATCGGCCCGCCGTCAATCTCGGCCTGCAACAGATCACTCGCCGCAATCTCTGCGCCGCCACCGCGCAACCCGGCGACAACCACCGCCAGCACGTCGCGTGACGAGAAACCGCCGCCCTCAAACCGTTCCACCAGTTCAATCAGCGAACCGGTCTCCAACGCCTGTTCCAGCCCGGCCAATGCGCCTAGCGTCAGCTTCAGCACCCGCCGCTGCCCATCGATGATCAGGGCCACCTCTCCCGTCCACGGATTGCTCATGGGTCTAGATCGCCGTAAAAATCAGCGACCCGGCACTGGCCAGCGACATCTCATACGTGGCCTCGCCATTATGGCTGCCCGCATATTCAATCGACGTCACCTGAAACGCGCCTTCGACAATGCCAAAATCCGGGATTATCACCTGGAAATCCGGGGTCTCGCCGTCGAAGAACAACTGCCGTGCCCGCTCATCCGTGCCCGCATCGCGAAACACCCCCGAGCCCGAGATCGAGGCCGATTTGACCCCCGCCCCCGACAACAGCTCGCGCCAGCCGCCCTGGCTTTCCAGGCTGGTCACATCCACGCTCTCGGCGTTGAAACTGACCCGCGTGGCCCGCAGCCCCGCAATGGTTACGAATTGACCGGTCCCGGTCATGTCCACTTTGACCAAAAGGTCCTTGCCGTTCTGGGCACCCATACCGCTTCTCCAAAGATTGCTTGCTTAGTTGTCTTCCACGCTTGCGCGGAATCTCAGATCAATGCGCCGGACCCGCCCGGCCTTGCCACTGCGCCGGGCCGAGGCGCGCTCAAACCACAGCCCCACTAACCGTCCCCGGCTTAGGGGCAGGTCAGCATCCACCAACGCATCCCCAATCGCTGCCGCCACCGCCTTGGCCCCGCCAAATCCGGCCACTTCGGTCACCACAGACACGGTGAACCGGTGCAAGGCGCCGCTGCTGGTCTTGTCCGACCGGTCGCGTACCTCTTCGGGGCCAAGGCTGACATAGGTCTGTGGCAGATCGCCTGCAGGGATCGCGTCATAGATCGCCCCCCCGACCAATCCACCAACCTGCGTGTCCGCCAGCAAATGCTGGTAAACCGCCGATTGTAACGCAGCCGCCATACCGTAACTCATGCCGCCACCTCCTCGTCTGCGAAACAGGTCAGATACCGTCCCACGGGGTCGCGATCCGCCACCGCCTGAATGATGAACAGACGCGCGCCTTCGCGAAACCGTTGCTCTGGCAAGGGCCGGGACGCAGCACCTACCGGCGCTGACCGCACTACAATGCGATACCCCACAGCCGACACCGGCCCACCGGCCACCGCCCGTTCGCGCCCAGTGCGCGCGCTGACCTCGGCCCAGACCTCGCCCAGAACCGCCCAGCTCTCGCTGAACCCCCCGGCGCCGTCCGGTGCGCGCACCGGTGCTTCCAGCGCCAGCCGCCGGTTAAGATGCGGCGCGCTCATGCCCCCAGCCCCAACCGAACAACCCGGTAGCGCTGGATCAGACTGGTCACGCCAAACGGCATGCACCCGTCACTCAGCCCGGTATCGTTCCGGTATTCATAGTAATGCGTCGCCAGCATCAGAACCGCCTGCCCCAGATCAGCCGGCAAGCCGCCCCAATCCGCGGCCATCCCGGCGCTAAAGCCAATCCTGACCTCGCCCCCGGTCGGCACCATCGGCAACAACCCGGCAATCGGGCGCAACCGCGGGCTCTGGCTGTCCGCTTCCAGCCGATAGCTGCCCGCGTCCAGTACCGTCTCAGCACCCAGCACATCCACAACGCTCACCTGCGCCACGGACCCAACCGGGGCCACTGGCAAGCTTTGCGCCGCGCGATCCCGCCAGGCACTCAGCGTCCAGGAAAAACCCCGCTCGATCAGCACCTTGCCAGTCCGGGCCTCAATCGCCGCAATTGCGGCACGCAAGAACCCCTTCAACACGCTATCCTGCAGGCTTTCTTCACCAAACCCGGTTCCCAGCCGCAAATGCGCCTTGAACTGGTCCACCGGCAGCGCCACGTCAGGCACGGTGGTTTCTTCGATCAACATCATGACTTCACTCCGCAAGCTCGGACCCGTCCGTTTCAGTTCCGGGCCAATCCATCATCTATTAGCGGGCGCGCGCCGCTCCACGTTGCTCGGACGGAGGGAGCAGCTAGACAACATGAAGGGTTTCACTGACACACGCCCGCCACGGAGCCGGGTACACCCGGCCCCGCACCCGTCGTCGCTTACGCGACGCCGAATTTCAGCAGCTTGATCGCCGCAAAGTCAGACACATCACCGCCCACGCGCTTGGTGGCATAGAACAACACATGTGGCTTGGCGCTGAACGGGTCGCGCAGAACGCGCAAATCAGGGCGCTCGGCCACGGTGTAACCGGCCCTGAAATCCCCAAAGGCGATGGAATAGCTGTCGGGTGCCGCATCCGGCATATCCTCGGCCACAACCACCGGATAGCCCATCAGACGCGCAGGCTCACCCGCCGCCAGACCATCCGACCACAGGAACCGGCCGTCAGCATCCTTAAGCTTGCGCACCAGACCAGCGGTCTTGGAATTCATGACGAAAGACGCATTGGCACGGTACTGAGCACCCAGCGCATAAACCAGATCGACAATCGCGTCGCCGCCGCCGATATCGCCGGCCACACCGCTGGGCACATAGCCCAGATTGCCCCAGGTCCACACGTCATTGTCCACGGCCGGCTTGGTCATAATACCGGTGGGCTTGTCGATACCATCGCCATTGATGAACGCATCCGCCTCGGCACGGGCGAACTTGTCGGCAATACGACCCGCCAACCAACCTTCGATGTCGAACGCACTGTCATCCAGCAAACGCTGGCTGGCCTTGGGCAAGGCGCTCAGCTCGTGCAGCGGGATGGTGATACGATCAATCTGCGGTGTGCTGGTCTCGGTGGCCGAACCGGTTTCCGTCGCCCAACCAGCGCCAATATCCGTAGTGTCGATCAGCACGTCATAAGACGTCGCCTCGACATGAACCACCGACGCAATCGACCGGATAGAAGCCGTCGAATTCAGCATCGACGCCACAGTGTCCGACGTCTGCGGATCTGCCAGATACCCGCCATCGCCGTTAACAGCCGTCGACATCGACTTGGCCTCATATTCCAGCCCGCGCAGCCCGTCATCGTCGCCAGTGCGCAGATAGGAATTGAACGCCTTCAGATGCGGGGCACCCGCGTCCATATTGGCGGCCAAATGCGGACGTGCCGCGATATTTGATTTACGATCCAGCATGGTCAGTCGCTCTTCTGTTTGTTGCAGTTTGGTTTCAATGTCACTCTGAAAGCCCTTGAATTCGTTGACAAAGCCGGTCATCGCCTGCTTCACCTCCTGAACCAGGGGCACAGCTTCTCCGGCCAAGGCCGGGATATCGGTCTTGCTCATAAGCACGTCCTGTTTTTATTGCGTGTTGCGTTTGATCAGATTTGCGCATTCGTGGCGCGGATCGAGGCAGCGTTTGCGCAAGCAAATGCGTTCGGTCCGCGACGTGAATTCGATTTAACGCAACTTGCTCTGGATGAAAGTTTCGGCGCCTACCTTCGCGCCAGCTCCAGCCGCGCGCCCCTCAGGACCGCCACCATTTCGCGCAAAGCAGCCTCCGCTCCGGGCTCATCACCCTTTGCCGCCACCCGCGCACTGGGCAGCATCGGGAACGTCACCAGCGACACCTCCCAAAGCTCCAGCTCGGTCAAGAGCCGCTGGCCCTTGTCGTTCTTGCCCGCCTTTCGCGTCCGGTACCCAATCGACAAACCGTCAATCGCCCCCGCCGCAATCAGCGCCGCTGCCTCGCGACCCTTTTGGGTACAGTCCAACAGCCGCCCCTTAACCCACAGACCACGCGCATCTTCGCGCACCTCGTCCCACACGCCAATCGGTTGGCTGGGATCATGCTGCCACAGCATCTTGACCCTCTGCCCAGCGGCCCCCAGCGCCTTGATCGACTGGGCATAGGCGCCCTGTTGCACCACGTCGCCACCCTGATCGGCCTGACCGAACAGACTGGCATAGCCTTCGATCCTGGCATCATCCGTGACGCTCAACGCCTCACCGAATGTCGCGAATTTATGTTCCAAACCGGACTCTGCGATCATAGGACACTCTCCTTGTTCAACTTGTTCGTCACGTTCTCGGTTCTGATCTCGGTTCTGATCTCGGGCCCCCTCATGGAACCGTCCCCACAAACGACTGAACCGCCTGCGCCAGGATCACTGCCACAACGCCATAAACCGCCAGCCATAACCGCCGCTCCAGCCGCTGCATCATCTCTTCCAGCCGGTCCAGATGCCGGCACAGGTTCTCGTGATGAATCGCACTGACCCGCTCATGCGCCGCCAGCCGCAACCCCGGCGCACAATCAAACGCCTCGTATCTCAGCTGTGGCTCAGCCATCCTCCGCCCCCGGTTCCGACAGCACAGGCAAGCCCAACAGGGCCCGCTTTTCCGCATCCGTCAGGAAATCTGCCCGGCTGACTCGCGCCCATTGCGCATCCCGCTCAACCGCCAATGCAGGCACCTGGTCCAGATCCGGCTTCAGCTCGATGACTTCGCCAGTGAACCCGGACAACCACTCTGACAGCGCCGCCACCACCCTTGTGGCCAACGGCACCACGGTCAGCCGGTAAAACGCCCGGTTTGCTTCCTGATAATTGGCATGGGTCGCGTCGCCCTGAATCCCCAGCAACATCGGAGGCACCCCAAAGGCCAACGCAATCTCGCGCGCCGCCGACTCTTTGGTCTTCTGGAACTCCATGTCGCTGGGCGAAAACCCCATCGGTTTCCAGTCCAGCCCGCCTTCCAGAACCATCGGCCGCCCCGCATTGCGCGCACCCTGATAATTCGCCTCTATCTCTTCGGACAATCGCCGGAACTGATCATCCGCCATCGCCCCCTGCCCATCACCGTTATTCCACACCAAGGCCCCACTGGGCCGCGCCGCATTGTCCAACAACGATTTGGACCAACGCGAAGCCGAATTATGCACATCCACCGCCATCGCCGCCGCCTGCATTGGCGAAAAGCCATAGTGATCGTCCTGCGGATGAAAGCTCTTGATATGGCAAATCGGCGAAACATCCCCACCGGCGTCAAACCGATGCTTCTTGGCGCCCACAACGTATTCATAGCCCACCGGCCAGCCATCAGCCCCCGGCACAACACTCATCCGGTCCGACCGCAACACATGCAGCTCCACCGGCAGCCCTGCCTCGCCCTGAACCGCCTCAACATAGGCGTTACCC